>NZ_JAJRBM010000108.1 GCF_028679455.1 Methanospirillum sp.
GGGATTATGGACAAGACAGTAGAAACCCAGGCACTTGACTGCCTGATGCAGATGCTGGAATTCTATCATAACATACTCTTTATGGCAGAACGCGAAGCCGTATCAGGAATTCAGGAGGCAAAGTTACGAGTCCTGCTTAAACTCTGCACCCGCGAAAAACTCTCAATGTCCACCCTGGGCAAGCTGCTTTACATCTCAAAACCACACATGACAACCCTGGTGGATGCACTCATCAGGGAAGGATTTGTGGAGCGGCATTATGATCCAGATGATAGAAGGGTGATCAACATCAGCATTACCCCGGAAGGGAATAAAAGACTTCATTCATTAAAAGAGCAGATCAGACTCCAGATCCAGAAACGTATCGAAAACCTTCAAGACAACGATCTGAAAGCCCTCCATCAATCTGGTGAACAATTCCTTGAGATAGTCTCGAAAATTCCCTAATGATCGTCTACAACTACTCCTTCGGCCTGAACATTTCCTCCTCACACCTCATTCAGGGCCGGGGAAAAAGCCGGGAACATACCACCCCATAATGGAATCTTCCCGGTTTTACACATTGGAGAGATCACATGAAATCATTTTTACAACCAATCATGACCCCATTCAAACGTTCAGAACCTGAACAATCACGAAAGATCAGTTCAGGTATCACGGCATCAGGCACCGTCCTGATGCTGGTTATTGCATCCTTGGTTTTAACCGCCTGCATCGCCTCACCGGCCCTTGCGGGAACCAAGTATATGTCGGGATCTCCGACTCTTACCGTCAGTATCGTGGGGAATAACGAGTTCACCCCTGGTACTACCGTACCACTCAAGCTCCAGGTACAAAATTCAGGATTAAACGAGATCAAGTTTGTCCAGACTGGCATCATAGATACCGAAGATAACCCAAGTACCGCAAAGATGGTGACCGTCTCACTTCTGTCAGGCAACAGCCCGGCCCTGATCAAATCTGATCCCCAGATGATTGGGGATATTAAAGGTTCACAGAGTATTCCGGCTACCTTCGAGGTTCTGATTCCGGATGATGCAAAAGCAGGAGAATACAACCTTCCAGTCGAACTGAACTATACCTACCTCCAGAATGCAGAACAGCAGGGAACCGACAGTGTCACCTACCGGTATGTTGACAAGAAAGTAACCTTTGATCTGCCGTTCATCATCCAGTCTGCCATTAATATCGATATTACTGATGTGAAGACCGAAAACATCAACGCTGGTGGTTCTGGTTTTATCACCCTTACTCTGAAGAACTCGGGTACTGATACCGGAGAGAACGCGGTAGCAAACCTTTCCAGAAGCGGAAACTCACCAATTGTCCCGGTTTCAAGCAGCGTCTATGTCGGAACCCTTGCACCGGAGGCAACTGTTGCTGCAAAGTACAAAGTCAGCGTATCCAAGGATGCAGAACCTCAGGACTATCCAATCGCCGTATCGGTAGTCTATGACAATGCAGACGGCGAGACCATGGTTACACCGACCCAGAAGGTAGGCATCCCTGTGGGGGCAGATGTTGATTTTACCATCACCAGCGATACACCAGAAATGCACCCGGGAAAGAAGGAGTTCGTTGAAGTAACCTATCGCAATGACGGGTCAGTCCCGGTGTACGGGGCAGAAGTGCGGGTCAGTGCGGTTGATCCGTTCACCAGTGCTGATGACCTCTCCTACCTCGGAGATCTCAAGCCAGGAGAGAGCAAGGTTGCCAGGTTCGGCCTCACTGTCGATGCAACCGCTGACACTAAACTCTACGGGCTTGATTCAGAGGTGAAATACCGGGATGCTCTTGACGACAGTCATGTATCAGACACCATCAAGGTTCCTATCAACGTAGTCTCAACAGAGGGTCTGGCAGCAATTGTATCCAGCCCTGTTTTTATCGGTCTCATCATTGTCCTCATCCTCGGTGGCGGATATTACCTCTATGAACACCGACGTAAACAGCAGAATCGGTGAAATTCGGAGGTAGACCATGCCTTCACTTTTTTCCCGCATCGCTGATCTGATCGTAGCCAAACCAGGTACCCTGTCAAAGACCATTCTGGTACTGATGGTCATCTCCCTTATTGTAATGACTATGGTCACCATGGAGACCGGAAACAGTACCTACATGAACAAGAACTCCCCTGAGGGAATTCTGAGTGATCATTATACCGAGACATTTCAGAAAGAGACAGTGATCCTGCTTGTTGAGTCTGGTGACTCGACAAGCCCGGTACTGCTCCAGTACCTCGATTCGATAGAGGAACCGATCAAAAGACTCGGACATGTTACTTCGATTACCAGTATCGCTGATATCATCAAGTCTTTAAACAACGGGGTGCTCCCTACATCGTCAGGAGAGATGAACGAGGTTTTGGCAAAGGTCCCTGAAAACATCCGCAAAGGGTATGTCCCTTCAGGGATGCTGAACATGGCCAGTATCAGTCTCGATTCCGGGTTATCCGATGCACAAAAGACCACAACACTGGCAAATTTACAGAGTTTCATAGACAGCACCAATCCCCCTCCGGGAATTTCGATCAAATTAACCGGATCTTCAGCGTTCCAGCAGCAGATGAAGACCGAAATGGGGAAGTCAATGGGGACCCTCATTTTGGCAGCACTGGTTCTGATGGTGCTCGTGATGGGACTCCTCTTTGGCTATGTCAATCACCGGTTCCTACCGGTGGTGATCGTAACCGCAGGGCTTATCTTTACCTTTGGATTCATCGGCCTTGCAGGAGTCAAGATTAGTATGGCCGTCATCTCTGCGTTTCCGGTGATGATTGGTCTTGGTATCGATTACGCCATTCAGTTTCATTCGCGTCTTGAAGAAGAGGCCAGGGATAATCCGCTGTCCGAGGCTATCAGGACCACGATAACCAAAACCGGCCCAGCAGTAATGTACGCCATGCTCGCGACCTGCATGGGTTTTTTTGCAATGTTCATCTCTCCAGTGCCGATGATGCAGGGGTTCGGGATGGTCAGTATCATCGGAGTAGTGACCTGTTACCTCACGTCACTTATCGGAATCCCGCTGATCGCAATCCTAATCAATTACCAGGCAAAAGGGCACGGTGTATCAAAACAGGCGGTCATCGTGGATTCGGTTCTCTCAAAAACAGCGGTATGGATCGGAAAACGACCGGTTCCGGTTCTGATGGTCATCCTGTTTGTTGCGTTCATCGGTATCCAGTTAGATCCCAGGATTCCGGTTAATACGAATGAAAATTCGTTCGTACCGCCTGATATGCCAGCGAAAACCACCCTTGATAAGGTGACACGGACGATAGGATCCACTGATTCAGCACCGATAGTGATTCACGGATCCAACGTCCTCTCATTCGATTCAGTCCAATGGATGAAGGAGTTTACGGATCTGGAGGTGAAAACCAGGTCGAAGATCACACGAGGCACCAGCATCGCTGATTATGTGATCACCTACAACAACGGGGTGGTACCGGAGACCCAGAGTGAACTCGATGCAGCCCTGGCAAAGATCCCAGAGAGCGTCCGAAACTCATATGTAAATGGAAATAATGAAGCAGTAATTCAGTTTTACACGGTTAAACTAACAACGACAACCAAGAGTGATCTCAAGGATGATATCGAAGGTGATCTCAAACTGTATCCTCCTCCACCAGGGATTAAAGCGGATGTAACCGGCAGTTTCGCGGTATTTACCAACCTCGTCACTGATATCGTTGAGAGTAAGGACCTCATCACTTATACCGGATTCCTGCTTGTTGTTCTGTTCCTGGCTGCTGTCTACCGGAACATTAATGCAATCACTCCGATTGTGCCGATTGCCGCCGTTGTCGGATGGAACGCCGTAGCAATGTATGTGCTGGGTATCGATTATAACGTCATGACTGCCTGCCTTGGGTCGATGACCATTGGTGTCGCAGCAGAGTATACCATCCTTGTTATGGAGCGTTATATCGAGGAGAAAGAGAAGACTCCAAATGTGATCGAAGCCTTGGGAAACAGTGTGAGCAAGATCGGATCTGCAATCATGGTTTCAGGATTTGCAACATTCTTCGGGTTCTCTGCACTGATTCTCTCGACCTTCCCAATCATCTCCAACTTCGGTCTTACCACCATTATCGCCGTGCTTTTCTCATTGATAGGGGCAATTGCAGGAATGCCTGCAATTCTTGCATTCGTTGATAAGATCATACACGGGGTTGAAGAACTGGAAGAAGAAGTGGAAGAGGTTCTGCACCTCACTCACTCACACAAGTAATTTTTTTGGCAATAGTGTTCATAATCTCCGTTTTTATTGTTCTTACTAACGGGAAGCATACCGAACAGCCCCCCATGATCATCAACATGGTTTTTCAGGCAGATGAGCACTTGTATCTAAATATTCAAGTCTGATTTTATGGAATATTCCTGAAAAGTTAAATGCCGCACGCATCTGATCGCACGAGAAAAAATAACCAAATCTGGTTGATACCAGCATATCCTCATAATGCCTGACAAGCAGAAATAATGATAATCTAAACTCATTATTCGAGTAATTTTAAAAAATGTTGCTGGTCTACACCCGGATCTGACGATCAGAATTCAATGGAGATTTTTCACTTATGTTCTTCCAGTTGTCTGAAGGATCAAAAATAGCCTAAATATTTTTAAATATCTTACTCATAATATGAAGGGATCCTGATTAATACTGATACCGTAGAGATCAGTAATAACACTATCGTGTGTACTCGTTGGAGGGGTTGCACGATAATCTGGTATGGGGGGAAATTATGGCAATAAAACCATCTACAAAAGTGGCAGTACAGAAGAAACCAGTAAAGGCGGCAGCACCAGTTAAGAAACCGGTAACAAAATCAGTATCCAAGGCGGTTGTGAAGCCAGAGACCACTGATATTGCGGATATGAGAAAGGTCATTGATCTTCAGGCGAAGCAACTCATGCAACTGAATAAGTCGGTCGCAACCCTGCAGACTGAGTTGAAGAGTGTAAAGAGTCAGTTAGCAGCAAAAGAGGCAACTCCAAAGGCTGCACCCGCCAAGGCTCCGGCAAAGCCTGCTGCTAAACCAGCAGCAAAAACTCCGGCAAAACCAACCGCAAAGGCACCGGTAAAAGCACCAGCAAAGCCTGCTGCTAAACCAGCAGCAAAAACTCCGGCGAAACCAACTGTCAAGGCACCAGTAAAAGCACCGGCAAAGCCGGTTGCTAAACCAGCAGCAAAGACTCCGGCGAAACGGGGACGAAAACTGGTACAACCGGCAGCAAACACCATGGTTCCGATTCCCGAGAGTATCGCAGACCGGCTGAATGATCTGAGCACCAAGAAAAAGATCACCCTGACCAGGTTTGCAGAAGAGACAGATCTGTCCCAGACCCTTATCTATGATATCGCGGCAAAGAAACTGAAGACCATCAGCTTTGAGCGAATCCAGAAGATCACAACGACACTCAAGAAGTACGAGACAAAATAACCGGTTTCACAGTCACCCGTTGACTGAGTATACCATAAACGGGTTCATTTTCTTTTTGTAACCGTTCCGGATTACATAATCAGATATAGATATTGTAGACCAGAAGTATCCTTACCACAACATCATGGATCTTATCTATGCAACCGGATACATTGCGGCATTCTGTTCCACGGTTGCCTTTCTTCCTCAGGTATGGCGGACCTATAAGACCCGTCATGCCCACGATATTAGTTACAGCATGCTCCTGCTGCTCATGACCGGTATGACACTCTGGTTCATATACGGCCTCGTTATCGGTGAAATTCCGGTAATTCTCGCTAATGGCATCACGCTTATTCTCCTATTCGCTATAACCACCATGAAGATACGCTTCCCTTGATTTGTTTTTTTACAACATAGGGATACATAAGGCAACCAGCAGTCCGTGGCGGATACTGGCATCGTAAAAGAGGAGTATCTCATAACAGAATTGAAACGTGGGATCACACTGCTTCCCGGGAAGATCCGATTTCTGCGATCCGCTTCCAGTTTGTCATATCCTTCATCGTCTGAATCACCCCGATAGACTTACCTGCTGCGTTCAGGATCGGAGATGCTTTTGCCCAGATAAGGGCCCCTTTCCCGCTATGCAGAGAGGGAACAAACGACTCCGTAAACATACCGGAACCAAATCGTGAGACATCAGGATAATCACGAATCAATTCCCTGACTGGAATATCTATCAGATCGGCAAGCAGGGGAATTGAGGGTTCGAACACCTTACAGGCATCCCGATATCCGGCAGTTCCTACGACATCATCCCGGTGCACGCCGGTCAGGGCAGCCATCGCGTTGTTCCAGGCAACCACTCTCCGATGATTGTCCAGAATGAACGTGGGATCACCTACGTGCTCAATTGCCTCCTCGAGATGGTGATACATCATCGAGAGTGACTCCTCAATCATCCGCTGTTCGGTGATATCGAGTGCTGAAAAGATGGTGCAGAGCTGGTTCCCCCCTGCATCAGTAGTATGGGAGAGATGAA
>NZ_JAJRBM010000109.1 GCF_028679455.1 Methanospirillum sp.
CTCTCCATCAATCATGGCAGTTATCGTTGAACCAACAGGAACAGGGCTGCCAGAGCGGGTAGCTGATCCGTAGAAATGGTAATTTCCACTCGGTATCCGGGATGATGACCCCTGGTTCACTCCGGAACCGCTCAGCTGGAGAATATAGATGTTTGAATATCCTGAACTGTGTTCTTCCCAGGATACGACCCCACCGAATATCGATGGTGATTTCTGATCAAACTTATCATTGGCAAGACTATAGATCCGCCCGGTGATCAGATCCAGAAGCATAATTGCTGAGCTGCTTGCAGAATCGTCTTCCCAGACAACCAGTGCCCCGGATACATCAGGGTTGACAGCACTGCCGGATCCTGATAGCGGGAACTCGCGTTGGTTTCTCAGATCCATGGCGTAAATATCAGATCCACCATTACGGGTATCTTCCCAGACCACAATGTTCCCACTTATCTTCGGGTTTTTCTGATCTGATGGCTCATTTGTCAACTGGTATTCCTGTTTCGCACTGATATCGTACATGTAGATATCTGCGTTACTGTTTCTCCAGTCTTCCCAGACTACGTAATTGCCGGAGATTACTGGATGACTCTGATCACCGAGATCCTTACAGATCAGATTCACCTGGCCGTTGTTCAGTTCGTACTTCCCACTGTTCAGATCCACCCTGCGGTTGTTCAGATCTGCAAGGGCAATATCCGAATTGCCAGAACTCCAGTCCTGCCAGACCACGTATCTGCCCGAGATATCAGGCTGATTCTGGTTCGTAGTACTGGGTGAAACCTGATAGGATGTTTGGCTCTGGGTATCATACACAAAGACATTTTTTATCGAATTGCCAGGCGCTGCATCCTGTTCATAAACCACCAATTTACCTGAACCTTCGGGATAGGTCTGTTCCTGGCCTGTCGGGTTCATGGTTCCTGATGTCCCTGAATTTATGTCATACCTGCCGACAAGGGCATTTCCGGCATTCCATTCTTCATACACAACCCCGTTTTCATATACCCGGGGATGAACCCGTTTCATCTCTCCATGAGTGACCTGTTTGCGGGATCCGCCACATGAGTCCCGGGTAATACTGTAGGGAACAGAACCCAGGGTAAGAGTGTTCTTCAGGGTATATCCATCAGGGTCTGATGCCGCAGCCATAATTGAAATGCCACTTGCACCAGATTCCGGTCCCGGATTTACCGTCCCTGACAGGGCTTGCGGTGTTCCGGTGGTGAGTGTTAACTCTGCTGTCACTGCAATCCCACAGAGACAGAAGAGTATCACCAGCATATAGAGCAAAGATCTCCAAATCGTCATCATTACGCCTCCCATCCGCATGGTTCACACCTGATATGAGCCAGATGGACCGATCACAAGATATATGTGCTAATCTTTACGCTAAGCCATATTAAATACTATCATTCCACAACGAGGGGCACCAAGGGTTCAGAATACCATTCCGAGCCAGAATAAAATAATTATTGTTTGAACCAATAATATTCTTACGATAAATCTGATACGCCGTTTATTTTTGATCAGACCACGGTGCGCAGAATATGCGCGACTGGTACCGGAATACCTGAAACTTCTCATGATAACCAGACCACAAGGACATTCTGTTATTTTCATACCAGTGAGGCATTCAGACGTTTGATATCAGCGGCAATTATTCCTCAGGTGCGTATTTCATACATCGGTACTAAACGATAAGAATGAGTGGCCCGGTGTCTGTCGGATCCTGAATAGACATGAATCAAAGGATCCGGGAACTGCCGGTTCGATTGAGATATGACAAAAAGATTTGTTATCGGGGTATCAGGGGCCAGTGGTATGATCTATGCTTCCCGGCTCCTCTATCACCTCTCCCCGTGTGCCGAGATCCATCTGGTGGTCAGCCCGGTTGCTGGAGAGATTGCAGCGTATGAAGGAATCTCCCTCACCGGATTTCAGGTAACGGTCCACCGGTTTGATGATCTTGCTGCCCCGATTGCAAGTGGTTCATTCAGACATGATGGGATGGTCATCGCTCCATGTAGCATGAAAACCCTGGCATCGGTTGCAAACGGGATCACACCGAACCTGGTTACCCGTGCTGCAGATGTTACCCTGAAAGAACGACGGCCCTGCATCCTTCTGCTCAGGGAGAACCCGCTCTCACGGATTCATATCACGAATATGCTCACTGCCCACGATGCAGGAGCAACCATTATGGTGGCAAGCCCGCCATTTTACAACAGGCCTGCCAGTATAGAAGATCTCGTCGATGCAGTGGTCTCCCGGATCATCGATCATCTCGGGATTGAGATAGATATCAGCAACAGATGGAGTGGATACGAATGAGAACCTGTATAGATCTGATGAGAAGCAGGGGGCTGGTCATCGACATACATGAACCAGTCTCTTCAGAATACGAAGCACCGAAACGATCCTTTGGAACTGACAAACTTCTCTTCTTCCATAACCTTGATGGAAAAAAGGCAGTTATGAACGTCACCGCCAGCCGGGAATCACTTGCCCTGGCTCTCGGGGTAAGCTCTGAAAAGATGGTTCCTCATCTTGCATCATGCAGGTATGACGGCAGGGTGGTAGAGGATGGAACGATCACCTGCTCTGCACCTGACCTTGACCAGATCCCGATCATGAAACATTACCCCCTGGATGCAGGCAGATACCTCTGTGCAGGGGTGGTTTTTTCCCAGTACAACGGGGTCGAAAACGCTTCGGTTCACCGGATGCTTCAGTATGGGAAGGATAAGCTGGTTGCACGGCTTGTTGAGGGGAGACATACCCATACGCTGCTGAAACAAGCCCTGGCAGACGGGAAAGAACTGCCGGTTGCAATCGCTATAGGGCTGCACCCCCTCGTCATGTTTGCCAGCTGCAGTCGTGTCCCGGTTGGGATGGAACTTCCCTTCGCAGCAGAACTGCTCGGTGGAGAGATCAGGGTAAAGACCCTGAGCAACGGGGTCAGGGTACCGGAAGCAGAGATCATCCTCGAAGGATTCGCCGGTGCTGAGACTGCTCAGGAAGGCCCGTTCGTGGATATCACCGGAACCTACGATCCTGTGAGGATCCAGCCGGTGATCAGGATCACCGGGATGTACATGAAACCGGATCCGATCTACCATGGAATTCTCCCGGGTGGCGATGAGCATAAGATACTGATGGGTGCTCCCTATGAGCCACTGATCTACAAGGCAGTTGCCGGAGTAACCGGGGTAACCGATGTGGTACTTACAAAGGGAGGATGTGGGTACCTGCACGGGGTTGTCCAGATAAAAAAACGGACACAGGGTGATGGAAAGAATGCAATTCTGGCGGCATTTGCTGCACATACCTCCCTGAAACACGTGGTCATTGTTGACGGGGACATCAACCCGTCAGACCCCCTGGATGTTGAATATGCCCTGGCAACACGGGTACGGGCTGATATAGACACCATTATAATTCCGGGAATCAGGGGGTCATCCCTTGACCCTACCCGGATCGGTGACGGATTGAACGTGAAGATGGGAATAGATGCCACCATGGAGATGGGTCGCGAGGATGAGTTTATCAGAGCATCCTGGGAGGCATGAATGTTTCTGACTGCTGAAGAAGAGGCGATTCTTGCCGGAGAAGAAGGGCAGACCCGGCAACAGTTGATGGAGATCCTGGTCGCGATGGGGAAGGTCTTTGAAGCAGAGAAGATGGTGCCTATCCGCAGTGCCCAGGTCTCTGGTGCATCATACAAGACCATCGGAAGATGGGGGCTTGAATGGCTCTCAAGCCTTGATGCCAAAGCAACAGTCCCTGCAATTCTCAACCCGGTCGGGATGGATCGAATCAGATGGAGAGAGATGCAGATCGATCCCGTATTTGCAAAAAACCAGTTCGATGTGATCGCTGCGTATGAACGTCTTGGGATTCGTCTCTCCTGCACCTGTACTCCCTATTACCTGACGATATCCGAGTATGGGGATCATCTCGCATGGTCAGAATCCTCAGCAGTTGCATATGCGAACTCAGTGATCGGAGCACGAACCAACCGTGAAGGAGGACCATCAGCCCTGGCTGCGGCGATTCTTGGGAGAACTCCTGCATATGGACTGCACCTCGTGGAGAACCGATCGCCAGTACTGACGATCCTGGTTGAAGATGCACCTGGGGAGGTTGATGAATCCTGGTACGGGGCTCTCGGGTATCTTGCAGGGAAGATTGCAGGGAACCGGGTACCGGTATTCACCGGAATCAGACCATCACGGGATCAACTCAAGAATCTGGGAGCTGCAATGGCTGCAACCGGGGCAACTGCACTGTACCATGTGCAGGATATCACTCCTGAGGCCAGGGTGTTTCACTATGATGCCAGTTCCCTGGAGAATGTCACGATCACCGCTGATGAGGTAACCGGGGTGTATACCACCGCAGATCCCGACGCGATCGCTATCGGGTGCCCACACTGTTCTGATGAAGAACTCACCCGGATTGCAGAAAAACTTCAGGGATGCCGGGTTAAAAAACCGTTATATATCTTTGCTGCACGTGATGTCATCACCAGGTCAGCAGAGGCGGTTCATATCATTGAGAAGAGTGGTGCATGGGTGTTTGCTGATACCTGCATGGTGGTCTCCCCTGCACTGGAGCAGTACAAAACCATCATGGTCTCCAGTGGTAAGGCACTTGCCTATGTCCCAAATATGTGCGGAGCGAGATCGCTGCTCGGGAGTCTGGATACCTGTATCGCCGCAGCCTGCCGGTAACAAGTCGGGACATGAAACAGGGTGATCCGTCTCAGGTACCCCTGAATCAGTGCTGAGATATTTATTATCTCACATTCGATATGGTAATACAGAACTCCGGTACCGTGATGACCCAGCCAGAGGAAAATTATTACGATATTTTAAGTGTACGTCCAGATGCCTCTCTGCAGGATATCACCACCTCATACCGGAAACTTGCAAAAATTCTGCACCCCGATGTCTGTGAGAGTCCTGACGCAGATGAACTTTTTAAGGTCGTGAATGAGGCGTACCAGGTTCTGAAGGATCCTAAGAAACGCGAGGAGTATGATGCAACCCTGGTCCTGGCAGAGTCTTCCCAGTACAGCAGATATTACCAGGGAACACATCGGTACCGCGATCCACGGACCTGGTATTATACCAACCAGCATCAGAAGAGGACTACCCAGGCAGTCCATGAGGAGCCGGTACAACAACCAAAGAGTTCATTTCCGCGAATTGTGCAGGTACTCCTCTTCTACCTCACCCTGTTTATGGCAGTCATCATCATCGCTGAGCTCTTTCTGCTTCCCTGGATCAGTGGTACCAACAGTACAGATGCCCGAAACTCTCTTGCTGAAGGGAACCGGTGGATGAGTCAGGAAGAATACCAGAAAGCGATCGAGAGTTATCAGGATGCCACTGTCAAACTCCCTTCATTTGCAGAGGCATGGCGGGCAAAGGGGTTTGCCGAGATGAAGAAAGGCGATGCTCTCTCACGACTGGGTCTGCCTGACGCTGAACAGTATTATCGTGATGCAATCCGATCATTCTCAAAAATATCACCACAGAATCCTGAAGATCTCGCAGTTACCAAGGCTATGGCTGAGGCATACCTGAATGTTCATGACCGGCGTTCTGCCCTCTCCCTCCTGAACTCGGCAGAAAAATCCGGACACTGGGATACTGAAATGAGTGACCTGCTGAGGGATATCAATTCCCCGTCCGGGCAGGCAACATCGACTCCTGTGTCATCATAGGAGAGCCAACCCAAATACAATCCGGTCTGATCTATATGTGACCGAATACTTATGGCTGATATCTCTCCTCATATGCAGGCTTATTATGACCGGCTGAATAGTGGTTTAGCCCATGCCATGCAGGTTGCAGGTGAGGCACGCAAGGTTGGTCTTGATCCTGAGACCGTGGTGGAGATCCCGATCGCCAACGACCTTGCAGACCGGGTCGAGGCACAGGTAAGCATCAAAGGGGTTGCTGCATGCATCAGGGATCTTGAATCACGGATGTCCCGTGAGGAGGCATCACTGAAGATCGGGGATCTGTTTGCGTCACGAAAATTCGGGGAAACCAGTAACGATGAGATA
>NZ_JAJRBM010000110.1 GCF_028679455.1 Methanospirillum sp.
GCTCATCAACTGGAAGAATAATTCTTAATAATACATATTTGGAATACCCAGGCTCCGTCTTTTTTCTGAACGCGAACCGGGTATGGGCATTGTTGACCTGATCCTCTCTGGATGTCGAAGGACTGTCCTTATGTAGCATCTTCTCTCACCTGTAATCATACAGAAGTCAGTCCTTGATGACAAAGGAGATATCATCCCTGGAGTAGGGATCAGGTTTGTCGGGATTGTGGGAGAATTGATCCATCGGCAGGCACTATGAATCCACCAGTCACGTTTTCAGGTATCACTTCATGAAAGTCATTCATATTGCGGGATGGTCTGGTTCAGGTAAAACCACCTTCATCCTTGATCTCGTATCAGCCCTTGCTCCGTTCGGGAAGGTCGGGACTATCAAACATATCGGTGATCATATCTGCGATCTCCCTGCTGGAAAGGATACTTCCCGGCATTATGATGCAGGTGCTTCCATAGTAACCGGTATTGATCTTGAGAAGAGCATGATCACCCACCGGACTATCTCGCTTGTTGCAGCCCTTGATACCCTCTCTGACGCCGGGGTAGAATTTGCAGTAGTGGAAGGCTTTAAAAATATTCCGTTTCAGAAGGCAGTGATGGGAGATCTGGATGTCCCCTCTCTTATCAAGAATCCCCGGGTGGAAGAGATAATCCAACTACTCCCATCTTTTGATGATTATTATACCATTTCCGGATTAGTCAGAGAGATAGGTGAAGTACCATGGGGCGTTATTTCTTCGATCACCGGGAACATACAGGATACGTTATCTCCAGCACTATCAAAGATCTGCTCTAATCTTGAGGATGAAATAGGTCGATGGGAAGGAGTCGCCGGCATCAGAGTCAAGGTCCAGAAAGCAATCCTGCATGAACATCACCGGTATTTTATCATTGTAATAACCGAGACCGGAATGATAGGGATCACTGCGCTTAATCGGTGTATGGCGGCACTTCAGGTATGAATCGGAGGAACTATGCCTGAAATGACTGAACCGGTTTTTGTGTCAGATCAGGTAGATACTGATCCTGAACAACTGAGAATCCTGATTCAGGATATCGCCTCTTCATGTCGTGATCCCAAAGTAATTCAGCACTCACTTCTTGATCTGATTAGGGTTACCGGACGGACATTACTGTCTCTGCGTCGGTTTGAACCGAGGTTTCGCACGAGTGAGTGGCCCTGGCTCTCCGGAACCAGGCATGATGATATTACCCTGCAGGACGCGAATCTTTTCTTATGTGCCTGTATACTTGAACAGAATGCCGGTAAGACCGATGTCTGGGACAATACTGCCTATTTTGTTCATGAGATACTGGATGATCCTGAAAACCTGTGGCGCAGTATCATCCTGCATTCACCTGAAGGGTGGGCAGATCAGTTCTGGGAGTATAATCTTCATCCTGAACCTGCAGTTCATGCACGCCTCCGTGAAGTTGCATCACTGATGGTCAGATACTATCATGGCGATGCTCGATTAATCTGGAATGAATATCTGGAAAATCCACAGGAGGTATTTAAACGGATCCGGGTTCTTAAGGTGCCACGTTCTACCGCCTGCCTGGTGATCGGTGCCCTGAAAGATGAACACTATCTTGAGGGTTGGTTTGATATTGTCGGGGATGTGGTTGATTCACGGGTTCTAGGAAGGATTGCATGTGGAGAGGGAAACGGACTTACTTCTTACCAGGCCAGGTTTCTGGGACGGATGATTGCTGCCGGAGATCCCTGGATTCTTGACCGGCCTCTTTATGTTCTGGGAATGAGTTATTGTGGGCCGGGTCCCCGGTGCAGACGGTGTCCGGTTAATGAGCGGTGTGTGTACGCGGTTAGTCTTGAGTTAGGTCTTTCGGTGGGAACGATGGTCTATGAGGGATTATTCGGACAGAAGACTGTTCAAAAGAGTTTGAAGAACTGGCTATAATATACGCGTTACCAGATCCTGGATCTCTTGTTCTGGTCAGGACCCGATGATTTCAGGTCTTCCGGGTGGAGTACTCTGAATGATACTTCTCCTCTGCTGATACACCGTTCAACTGAGCGCTCCCGGGGAGTGAGGACTTTCTTTATTCCGCTTTTCACTTCTACCAGAATTATTTCGCGGACTTCACCTTCTGATAGTCCGTCGAAGACGATGAAATCGATTGGAGATCCAAGAAACCTGGCATCAGACGGATTCCATGGGAAAGAGGGGAAGAACGGTATCATATGTTCGGTCACCTTCCCATGAATCACCTCCCGTGATCTCCTAATCGCATCACGACGGATCTTCTGTTCCTCTTCATTCTGCCATTTCCGGGTCTGCAGATCGGTCTCTCTCCTGATGGTATCTTCTGCCTGTTCTTTGATTCGTGACTGAAATGATACAAGATCGTGATCACGCCAGTGCGCGTGCATTACCCGTGCCCGCTCTTCAAGCGATGTTTTCAAGCGAATGTAGCAGATACCAATCCATATGATGAGGACAGTGAGAATTAGGATGATGAAAAATTCGTAATCCATGCCAGTAATATATGGGCGTGGAAGATATCCATTCTATCGGTTTCATAAAATATAATCATCACATTTAAAATGTAATACGCTCATATGCTGAAAGAGGTATGTTCTCTTCACATTCAAACCGGTTTTTTCTTGTAATTCTTATAATGATGGTTCTTACCTGGGTGCTGCTTATCACTCCATGTGCCCTGGCTGAGTTCCCAGGTGATGGGAGCGGGATGCCCGTGGTTTCAAATGCCACTTCTCCGATGATGAATCAGAGTTCAAATATTTCTGATACCCCACATGAACGAGGAGGAACGGCTCACAACCTCTCGAGCATGAGTAATGTTCTGGACTCCAACCGCCCTCATGCGCCGGATCGGTTAATCGTCCGGTTCAAAACATCCAATGCTTCTGGTTCTGTGTCTGAAATGGCTGCATCCGAGACGAACTCAATAGCAGGTGCATCCATAGAGAAGGACTTCTCAAAGAACGGGGTTCCAGGTCTTGCGATTATGCAAGTCCCTGAAGGTAATCTGTCGCAGGCAATGAGTGCGTATGAACAGAATGCAAATGTCGAGTATGTTGAGCCCGATTATGTGCTTCAGACTCCTGACCTTACCGCAAATGAGTCTGTTGTTCAGTCATCATCCACGGTAACACCAAACGACTCTTATTATACTGATCTCTGGGGATTGCACAATACCGGTCAGTCGAGTGGAACATCTGGCGTCGATATCGATGCCCCTGATGCCTGGGGTCTTACCACCGGTTCATCAGACGTCACCATTGCGGTGGTTGATACCGGGGTTGAATATACTCACCCTGATCTTTCTGCAAATATGTGGATAAATTCCAATGATCAGGTCAACGGAGTTGATGATGATGGGAATGGGTATATTGATGATTACCGGGGGTGGGACTTTGCTAATAAGGATAATGATCCCCTTGATGATTATGGGCATGGAACCCATTGTGCCGGTATTATTGGAGCGGTAGGTAATAACGGGATTGGAGTTACTGGTGTGAACTGGAATGTGAAGATCATGCCACTGAAATTTTTGGATTCATCCGGGAGTGGATATACTTCTGATGCAATCTCTGCAATACTCTATGCCAATAAAATGGGTGCAGATGTGATCTCCTGTTCGTGGGGTGGAAGCGGTTTTACCCAGTCCCTGAAGGATGCAATCGATGCATCATCCGCATTAGTGGTCTGTGCAGCAGGAAATGGTGGTTCTGACGGTGTTGGTGATGATAATGATGCAACTCCGTTCTATCCTGCTTCATATAGTTCATCGAATCTGCTCTCAGTGGCTTCAATCACCAATACCAATGCAAGATCTTCATTTTCAAATTATGGGTTGACCTCCGTGGATCTGGGAGCACCAGGGTCAAAGATAGAAAGTACCTATCTGAATCAGAAATATGCCTATATGTCCGGGACATCGATGGCTACTCCTTATGTGGCAGGGGTTGCCGGCCTTCTCCTGAGTAAGGAGCCTGGGCTCTCAAATACGCAGGTAATAAGCCGCATCATGAGTTCAACTGATGCTGTTCCTGATCTTTCTGGAAAGACAGTCTCTGGAGGAAGTGTGAATGCGTATAATGCGTTAAATGGAGTGACCACTACTCCAACTGCTACACCTACAGCAACAGCGACTGCCACTCCAACTGCTACCGCTACTCCGACACCGACAGCGACTGCCACTCCAACTGCTACCGCTACTCCGACAGCAACAGCGACTGCCACTCCAACTGCTACCGCTAC
>NZ_JAJRBM010000111.1 GCF_028679455.1 Methanospirillum sp.
GGTGTTCACTACCATAAAATCATTTTTGGAAACTTTATGTTTGAGGTCGCACAGCGTGATGGGATCGTTAAAGATCGCGATGAGATGCGAAGGCTGGATAAGAATGCCCAGAAACGGCTTCAACAGCTTGCATCTCAAGCAATCGCCAAGATTGAAGGTAATGTTATCATTGATACCCATGCTTCAGTGAAAACTCCTGTCGGATTCCTGGCAGGACTTCCTGAATGGGTGCTTCGTGAACTTAAACCTGATATCATCATCCTGGTAGAGACGGATGAGGATCAGATCCTGAAACGACGTCTCTCTGATGCGACCCGTGTACGTGATATTGAGGGAGCACGTGCAATCGCTGATCATCAGAACTTTAATCGTGCTGTGGGTGCCGCTTACGCGACAATTACCGGCTGTACGATAAAATATATCTCCAATGCAGATTTTCTGATCGACCGTGCTGTCGAAGAGATGATGCAGACCCTCCGGTGACTACTTCATGGGTTCATCCAATTCAGGAAATATGAGTATGATGCCGCTCATCCTAGCGATGGGCCTCATCATGATCGCCAGTATTGAGGTCGTTCGAAATACCATCGGTACTTCTCTCAATGTGGTGCTCGGTCCTCTCGTTGACACTCTTTTTATTCCATTCTATGTGGTAATTCTTCTTCTCTCTGCAATGACTGGTTTTTACTCTTCCATTATCCAGAAGTATACTATTGACTATCGGAAGATGAAGGAGACGCAGAACAAGATGAAGGATTTCCAGAAAGATTATCGTGAGGCAATGCTCTCCAAGGATGAGAAACGGATCAAGAAGATTGAGGCAAAACGTGATAATATGATGAAAGATCAGCTTGAGATGAGCCAGGCTCAGTTCAAGCCGATGGGATACATCATGGTTATCACGCTCCCGATCTTTTTCTGGCTGTATTTCAGACTGAATAATTACGATGCAATGATCACGATGCCGTTCTGTGGATCCGTTCATCTTACCGCAGCAATTCTGGGTCCGGTTCCCGCATGGATGATCTGGTATATGCTCTGTTCTATCTCGCTTTCCCAGGTGATCAGGAAGGCTCTGGACATCGGGGGAATCTAACCGATGAGGGTCACCATCAGTGGCCTTCCGGGTAGTGGAACCACCTCCCTTACCTATCATCTCGCAAGTGAACACCGGTTTGATGTTATTTCTGCAGGCGAAGTATTTCGTCAGATGGCAAAAGAGCGGGGGATGACTCTTGGCGAGTTTGGTGCTTTCTGCGAGAATGATCGCTCGGTAGACAAACTGATTGATGAACGTCAGCGTGAGATAGCACTGTCCCAGGATCAGATTCTGATTGAAGGGCGGCTGTCCGGGTGGATGATACCTGAAGCAGATCTCAGGATCTGGCTGAAAGCATCACTTGAGTGTCGGGTGAAACGGATTCTTGACCGGGATCAGTTTGCTGATTTTGATCATGCCATGCAGGCGACTGCAGAACGTGAGGCAAGTGAAGCGCTTCGGTACAAACAATATTATGATATCGATTACGCTTCACTTGCTCCGTATCATCTGGTTCTTGATACCGAACTCTGGACCGTGGAGCAACTTGGCAGAATCGTTTCGGCTGCACTGAAGGCGAGACTTGAGAACCAATAACCCTTTTTTACACCGAGATCCCGGTGTTCTCTTCTGACTGTTTTTCTGTAATGATCTCGGAAAGAATGTCATATCCTGCATCCGCCAGGGCGATGATAAGCGGGCCAATGATAAGGCCGATAGCTCCCATGATGAGCATTCCGCCAAAAATTCCGATCATCATCAGGACCGGGTGAATGGCAACTCTTCTGGCCAGGAGTCGTGGTCTGATCCAAAAATCCTGCAGGCCTGATATCAGGGGATACCCTACTGCAGCAACCAGTACGAGCCCACGCATGTCTCCCTGTGCGATTGCATATCCGGCGAGAAGCAGGGTGATCAACTGGGGACCAAAGAAGGGGAAGAGATGAGATGCTGCACAGATAAATGCCCAGAATACGATCTCTCCGTAACCCAGTACCCAGAAGAAGGGAAGCGTGATGAAGAAGGTCAGGATTGCAACGCTGATATTGACCACATATACTCCATACATGGTGTCTGTTACTACCCTGCAGAGAATGGAAAAATACCGGTCCATCTGGGATGGAATTATTGAGAAGAACTGTGAAGATATCTCTTCCCCATTTCGCAGGAGCAGGAACAGCAATAGAATGGTGATGAAAAGTTCGATCACGGTTCCCGGAAGATTTTGTGCAAATGAACTCAGGCTCTGGATAATGGCCGGAGCTGAATCCTCTATCATCTTTGCAGAATCTGACTGACTATATACTCCTCCAATGGTTTTTAATACAAATCCGAATAGTGAACCTGATCCGGGTTGATAGTTCCGGATAGCATCTCCAATTGTCTGGGCTAATTCGAAAATATACACCCTGGTGACGATGATGGTATTAAGCAGAAACAGGATAAACCCAACTATTATACCCAGTGAAAGCAGGCAGACTGTAATTGCAGCATACCCTTTCCCGATATATCGTTGCAGGTAATGTTGTGCCGGCATAAGCACTATCGCAAGTGATATCGCGATTATTGCAGCATAGGCAAGTCTCCAGAAGAGAAATGCAGTGAGGAAGAGGATCACAGAGGCAAGAAGAATTCCTGCTCGTTGTTCTCCTGAAAGATCCTTGAAAAAATCCGGGATATATGATACGTGCTTGGACTGGGTATACTGGTTATTTTTCATGCAAAACTCCGGTTATCTCCGGTCTACGAGTCGTTTAGGTCTCCCTCTGATATGATGAAGTTCAAGTTCTCCAGGATTGGTTATATGAACTAGGATCTGTAACTGTTCATCTTCATAGGGTTCTGATAGGTTTGGATTGTTTGAGAGCAAGGTCCCGGTGATGTCATTGGTAATTTCCCGGGTATTGCAGGCATCTTTATCCTCAGCCTCTACTGATATCCGTAAGGTAACCTTCTCTTCTTCGTCACTATACACAAATGCCTCGTACTCCCCGGTTAGATGAGTCATGTGTTCTTGCTGGAAGATTGCTCGTTCGATAGCAATGCGGTTGAGTTGAGTGTCAAAGATTTGTATGGTGTCAGCTTCCCGCCAGGGATTCAGAATTCTCATATGAGTTCTTCCACAGTCACATGGTTCCCTGCTTAGAACTTTGGTGGTGTCATCGGTATCATAATTTATGAGAAGCATACCGCTCTTTTCACCTGGTTTTAACAGGGTCGTAAGGACAATATGGCCGGGTTCCCCGTCTTGCACGTACTGATGCCGATGAGGATCGAAGATATCCATATGGACGACATCTTCAGGGACATGAAGACCGGCTTTGGCCCCGCACTCTCCGCACATGGTTCCCTCGGTACTCCCATAGGTATTGAACGCTTCACAGTCGAATAACTCCTCTACATATCTTCGCGATTCTTCTGCAAAACTCTCTCCGCCGATTACCAGCCGCTCAATAGATGAATCAGCCGGATCAAGCCCTTCACTCTTCATTCTTCGTGCAAGCCTGATGAATTTGAACACAC
>NZ_JAJRBM010000112.1 GCF_028679455.1 Methanospirillum sp.
TAATATGTTTCGTGTGCGCTACAAGTTCTGTAAGTGTTATGGCGGGTATTACTCCTGAAAAGGTACAGACGTCCCTGACCATTGGGGTGCTTCCCGCTGAACCGACAATTAATCAGTCATTCCACGTATCAGGCATTCTCAAATCTGTAGCAGGTGAACCTCTGGGAAATAAAAGAATTGTTCTTGAATCTTCTCAAAAAGGAGCCCCGGATAGTGAAGGTTTCTCTTCCATTGATCTGGTTGTGACTGAAAGAGATGGGAAATATGAGTTCCTTCGTCCGGTTGATTCACCTCCTGAATTCCTCCGGGTGAAATTTGATGGAAATGATGATTATGCTCCATCCATAAGCCCGGTGATCGGGGTTCGTGGGATTGGAACCAATCACCCTCAGGTACGGTTGGGAGAAACCGGTAACATCATGATTTCGACAGATCCTGGCGAAGCCGATATTTATGTTGACAATGAATATCGGGGAGTTACTCCTAATAAAGTGGCAGGACTGAAGGAAGGATCTCATATTCTTAATCTTATCAAATCCGGGTATCAGAATGAGACGATGGAAGCGTATGTTACTTCGGATCGTGATGTTTCCTTTCATATCACATTGAGTGAAGAAGGATCGAGTACAAAAACCGGGATAGGTGCTATAACCGGGCTGGGACCAGAGTTACACCAATCATATCATCTTGCGTATACTCAAATCGCTAATAATACTACTTCAGACCCAGATGTTGCGATAGATGTATCGAGTAAGTCTATGAAGATATCCGGAAATAAGGTACCTGATCCGTCAGATATTAGTTTGAACAATACTACTGAACGAGCTCCTAATACTCACACCTATGACAATGTCAAAGTCTCAACGATCGTCATGAATAATACGTTGGGTGACGGGTATGACGTCATGGTTATCATGACTGATCATTAACTGTAGATATGAGTTTCTCAAGGGGGGTCATTGATGATTACAATTTTTTATTGTGTGGCCCTCAATTCGCTTCATTATGGGTAAGATTCGTCTCACGACGATGGAAGGTTCTCCAGTGGGATCCCTTTTTGGTTCCCTTTTGTTGCCTGCCTGATTTGATCAGATTCTACCCTGAATAGTCCATTTTTTAAGGTGTTCTGACAGACTAATGGTAACACGTAACTCAATATGAGGGAGGATATTTGTGCAGGTATCGATGAAACTTGAACTTCGTGATTCTCCAGGTCAACTTGTAGCAGCTCTGATGCCGATCTCAGATATGGGTGGCAATATCAAGACCGTAATTCACGAACATGATCACACCGCGGGAAGGGGTGTGTTGAGTGTTGAGGTGGTAATTGAAATTCCACCTGAACTTCTGGAGTCTTTGATCAACCGACTACGTGAAAGGGGGATTAATGTACTTCGGATTGGGGAAGAGAGAATGAGTTACCGGCAGAGCGTTATCCTGATCGGACATCTGGTTCATACCAATCTGGGTGATACGGTTGATCGCATTGATCAGACCGGATTTGCTGAAGTAACTCACATGAGTTTGTCGATGCCGGCAATACACGATAGAACCTCTGCACAGTTTGTTATCAAATCACTGACCCGTGAACATATGCAGCAGGCTCTTCATATCCTCAGGGAAGTTGCACGACAGAAGGACTTCCTCCTGATTGAACCCCTGGAGTTTTGATATGTCGTTAAGGCTTGCGATACTTGGTATGGGTTCGGTTGGAAGGGGAATTATTCAAACCATCTCACAGAAAGAGTTAGGGCTGATCATAACTGCGGTAGCTGATTCCCGTTCTGGTTGTATCGATCCTGATGGGCTTGACATCCCCGATCTGTTAGAGCGGAAAGAAAAGACGGGTATTTGTGGTGATACCAACATTAATGCAGAGAACGTGGTCCTCAATGCACCATATGATATTTTGGTAGAGGTGACCCCGACTGATGCCAGAAGTGGTGAACCTGCGACGTCATATATACTGAATGCTTTGAAACTGGGTCGTCATGTGGTCACATCGAACAAAGGGCCGGTTTCTCTTCATTATCATGCTTTGTCCTCTCTAGCCGGAAATAACGGGGTTCAGTTCAGATTTGAAGCAACAGTAGCTGGTGCAATCCCTATAATACAGACTCTTATGCATAATCTGGGGGGGAATGAGATCATCTCTCTCTATGGTGTTCTGAATGGGACCTGTAATTATATTCTCACCCGGATGGCTGAAGAAGGCCTAACCTATCGGCAGGCTCTTGATGAGGCACGGACCCTTGGTTATGCTGAAACTGATCCCACGTACGATGTGAAAGGAATAGATGCAGCAATAAAACTGGTGATCCTTGCAAATACGGTCTGGAAGAAAAATATCTCTCTGGATGATGTTGATGTAACGGGGATTGACCTTCTGACTGAAGAAGCACTCCGGTTGGCAGAACAGCAGGATGCAACCATTCGTCTGATAGGAGAGATCATCCCTGAACAGAATATTTACCGGCTATGTCCCCGGATTATTCCGAGGGATCATCCTTTGGTAGTACAGGGTTCTCTGAATGCAATTATTGTACGAACCGATCTTGCCGGTGATCTTCTATTTGTCGGGAAAGGGGCCGGATCACTTGAAACTGCGAGCGCTGTAATTGGTGATATTCTCTTCATCAGGGATAAATATGCAGGGGGTAATTGAACGTCGAAGGGCCTATCTGCAACTTATGCGTAGGTTAACCCTTGAAAAAGGATTTTTCACTGTTCAGGAAATTCAACTGGAAGCGGGGGTTCCCCGAAGTACGGCACAGGACTGGATTCTGCGACTGACAGAAGAAGGATGTGTAGTCTTACGTGAGCCCCCCCGGGGAAGGGCCCCGGCACAATATGCGGCAGCAAGTGCTCTTCCACGAACTGCATGCAGACGAATTTTTACTGCAGTTGATAATGATCTGGTTGAAATTATTCATGAATGTTTGAGTAGTGCCTGTGCCGGATTCTGTGGCTATCATCATGCTCTTGGTGGAGGGAACCGGGTGGCTGTTGCCCGGGATGGAACTCTGCTTCGTGAATATATTCACCTTGGTGATCACGAAGTTATCGTTGGACTTTATCCCCACTCTGCGGTTGCAATAACGGGGGTGCATCTGGATGGTGACCAGGTAGTTCAGCGAATCAGATCTGTGGGAGGACCTGCATTTTCACTTTCTGCGATGATGGGACTGGCCAGAGGGGTACTTGATGTTGAAATTGTCCGTGATGGACCCTGCACTGAAGGAATAATCCGTACCCGGGCACTTCAGCATCTTACCATTGGTTTAGATAATACCGATTCTGATGAAGGGGGAGCAACATTTGCCCTTGCAATTGCTCTTCTGGAACACCTGGGAGGATTTTCCGGAGTTTTTCCTATTACTCACCATGTAATTATGCTCTTTCCGGGGGTCATGAGTAAGACCGCAGGTAATTCATGTAGTGCCATTGAACTTGCAGTTGAATCAGGAATGGTTGATCAGATCATTTCAGAATCAATCAGGTTTATGGGTGATGAAAGTGCATCTCCATCGTGGGGAATAGCAGTGCGAAAAGGTCTCTGTGTTTCTGAAGAGTTGAAGACTTTTGGTTTTGCTGCCCGTCAGAAAAATGTAACCTATTCTATGGCTCAGGATTTGGCCTCCCGCTCTTCTCTCCTGATAGTTGGGGGTGATGGAGTGATCGGCGCTCTTGCCGCTGTATCTCTAACGGGGCTTGCTGCTCATGTTCTTCTCGATCCAAGCAGAGACCCGGTATGAATGTTTGGTTTTTCAGGAACTGCTTCAGATGAGAAAATTCCATGTATCTTCATCGTTTGTAATGAGGGAATAGTATTTGACTGAACCTGCTCCATAGCTTATTATGGACAGATCTCAGATCACTCCTTTCAGACAGAGATATCTCACTGTTGTCTGTGTCGTTCTTCTTGCTCTTGCCCTGCTGGCTGCCGGATGCACCAGCAAGGATGCAACATCATCAGCAACTACCTCGAAATCATCACAAGCAGACCAATCCGCTGCTCCTGTTGATGGTGTACAGAATGGCGATTTAGTTGAGATTGAATATACTGGAACACTTGCGAATGGTTCAGTCTTTGACAGTTCTAAGGATCGCGGTGCATTCCAGTTTGTTGTTGGAACCGGTACTGCAATTACCGGATTTGATAATGAAATTCGTGGTATGAAAGTCGGTCAGGCCAAAAAGTTTACTCTGACTCCTGAACAGGCATATGGTCAATATGATCCATCCCTGATTAAATCGATGCCTATTGACTTTATTCCAACAAGTGAGAAAGCGAATGTGACCATCGGCGATACTATTACTCTCTTTAATGGGCAGGCATACTTCCCGGCAACAATTATTGCGATGAATGAAACCAATGTGACCTTTGATCTGAATAGTCAACTTGCTGGTCAGACTTTAACGTTTGATGTCACGCTGGTCAATCTTACTCCGGCAGTAGAAGTTCAAAAGATGATGAGCCAGCTTGAACAGGAGCAGAGTCAGTCAGTTCAGATTCCGGTTGATGCAGCTGATCAGAAACAAACCACTTCTAACCAGACTGGCACAGGAACAAAGACTGTCTAATTAATCTATCCTCTCTTTTTTCCGTGCAGAATAGGATTGTGAATGAGAAGTAAATAACCCTGCAAGAAATCATATTGCTTGTTGGGTGTCTGAAAAAATTTGAATTAGCAGTCTTTGATCTGTACTCGATGATTCAGGATTGCGATATTGTTTGATTTATTTTGCTCATAGATATCGTTAGATGGATCAACGATAGCTCCGATTGAAAACATTCTCATACCGGTTCCATAAGGAATATGGAGCATATCTGCAATATTTAGTTTTTCATGGGGTTTTAAACTTCCAAATTCATGATATCCGATCTCTTTATCTGCAGGGGTTATGCCTTGATCATCAGATAAATAAAAATGTATGGAGAAGAAATTGGCATCGATATCTCCATTATTCTCAATGATACTTGTTATCGGGAATTCTGAAGCAATGCAACTACTTTCAGTAGCGTTGAGGTCGCTTATTACCAGATCTGCAGATCCCTCTATTATGGATTTTTCTTCAGATACTATCGTTGGTTGTGTAGGAATAATTTCCTGAA
>NZ_JAJRBM010000113.1 GCF_028679455.1 Methanospirillum sp.
AGCGATTCCCAGAGATTTTTTACTTCTTCATGCTCATTGAGCCGGCCGGCTGATAATATCTCCCCCAGTTTGCCGATAAGATCACGGTGTTTTTCATTCCTGATATTCCTGAGTTCTTCTTCTGCATCGGAGGGTATACCCATTGCAACAGAATGGGCGGCAAACCGCAGCCTGAATATCATATCTTCCCGGATGAGCATATTTCCGGTGATAAGGTCCCGTGCTTTCCGGTGATCTCCCAGAGCCGTTAGAAGAGATTCAAGGGCAGCGAACCAGGGAAAATTTTGAGGATTATATATATCCAGGGATTCTGTTTCAGCACAGAGATCAATAAAGAAAGCAGATTCGGACTGATCGCCAAGAAGATCAAAATCCTTGAAAAATATCCTGATATTTTCCGGTTTACCAAAGAAGGATGACATATGTTCCCCTGTTAAATCTGGTATGGTACCATTGTTCTCCTATCACATAGTCCTTATCAAGTGAATATCATCGTATTAAGGCACTTTTGATTACACTCATCAGGTACAAAGCCAGATATAATAGTGATCCTATCTTTGCAGACCAAAAATATTCCTGATGGAACCAAGATGAACCGTTATATGTTATCGCTGAATGAAGCTGCAGAATGGGCGACGAAGTACATGGGGAAGAATATTTCACCATCGAATATCAGGTATCTTCTCCAGTACGCAAGGGTTAAAAGATATACCTCAAAAACTGGGGAAATCCAGGTTGAAAAATCTGAACTACAGAATTATTACGATATAATCAGGAAAAAAGAACAGGTGTGGAGAGAGAAACTGGGAGATGATCTGAACTGGAACATCTCATTTGACCAGTACAGGGAATCAGATACGACAAAACATGTTCACCGGCTGCACCCGTACAAAGGCAAATTCATCCCCCAGCTTGTTGAGTATTTTCTCGACAAACAC
Source organism: Methanospirillum sp. (assembly GCF_028679455.1). Lineage (GTDB taxonomy): Archaea > Halobacteriota > Methanomicrobia > Methanomicrobiales > Methanospirillaceae > Methanospirillum. Next base: position 939 of record NZ_JAJRBM010000113.1, read on the forward strand.
ACAGATTCCTGGAAAAGAACGGTTTTTTTCAGGGAAGGGGATATTGTTCTCGATCCCTTCATGGGAAGCGGAACAACCCTTGTACAAGCTGCTGAACTGGGTATGCACTCAGTGGGTATTGACATATCCGGATTTAACTGCCTCGTTGCAGAGGTAAAATGTGACGACTACAGGCTCTCATCTCTCCAGGTTAAACTTGATGAAGCATACCAAAGGACCCTTCGGTTTTCCCAGGAAAATTTTAATGATAGATACGATACCGAGTTAAAAAGACGGATATCCACTTTTAATGCCAGGTATTTCCCGAATCCGGAGTATAAATTGCGGGTACAGGATGATCGCGGGTATGAACAGGCGTATGGAAATGAAAAAATACAGCAGTTTATAACAGAAAACCAGGACATTCTCCCTGATGACAACACCCAGGAAGAAACGCATCTTTTTGACAACGGGAATATGCCGGGCTTTCTCCGGACCTGGTATAACAAGAGGATCAGGCAGGAATTACGGTATTACCTCGAACTAATTGATTGTGAAAAGGATGTGCAGGCACAAAAGGTTATGAGATTAATCCTCTCGCGAACAGCCAGGTCCTGCAGGGGAACCACTCATTATGATCTGGCAACACTCAAGGATCGACAATCAGGCCCGTATTACTGTTATAAGCATCTGAAGATATGTACTCCCGTTGGCAGTATCCGCAAAAGACTGAAATATTACACGGAAGATACGATACACCGGTTGTCTGCCTTTGCAGTATTGAAAAAACAGGTTCATATCGGGATTATCCATGGCGATTCCAGGTTCGTGAATATTTTTAATCTGATAAGCCAGACTGATCATGAATTTTCCCGGTTGCTCAAAGAGAAAAAGATATCAGGTCTCTTTTCCTCTCCACCATACGTAGGCCAGATCGATTACCATGAACAGCATGCCTATGCATATGAACTCTTTGATATCGAACGGTATGATCCCGATGAAATCGGAGCAAAAGCCAAAGGGACAGATCAATCTGCAAAAGAGCGGTATATCAATGATATCAGTGATGTCCTGATAAATGTGGGACAATTCATCTGCGATGATGGTTTTTTTTGTATCGTTGCCAATGACAGACACCGGTTATACCCGGAGATAGCAGACAGAAGCATGCTTACGATTATACAGGAGTTTAAAAGACCGGTTCTCAACCGTACCGAACGTGACCGCCAGCCATATGCAGAGACAATTTTTATAATGAAAAAAACAGGAAATGCTGAATTTGAATACTGAAAACCTGGTGGTGCATCAGCAAGACGGGTATTTATCCATATCCGAATATCTTCTCTCAATATTTTCAGATATCAAGATTCTATCCGGGATTACCTGATCAAGTCAACTACAATAGCGCCAGGAACCGGATCGCTGTATGACCGGTGTTATGGATTTACGAAAAACAGGGGATATTATTATTCATGGGGAACGGAGACGGAAAGGAATAATGAAGAGATTATTCAGATCGTTCCCGGTTAATCTCCCTCAGCATCTCACGTACCCGCTCGATCTCAGCAAATTTCTTCTCATATTCTCCGACGATTGATGTCTTGAGTTCATCCAGGATATCATCGAGAGAGGTTACCAGATGATATATTTTAACAGGCCGACCTTTATTTTCCGTTATCTGCCTGACTATCCTGACCCACTTCTTTTTCATCAGGTCGGTTAACGCAATACTCACTTCAGGCTGGCGGAGATCAACAACCCGTTCTATCTCCCGTGACGTAAGATCCATATCTTTTATCATAAGTACCAATACGCGGGCAGTATTGCGTTTCAACCCGATATCCCAGAATAAGTCTGCAATCTCCTCGTCCCCTGTAGAGAAGTGCAGAGGCATATTGTCCCCCATCAAAATCACTCACTATTTTATTGATCTAGTAATATATGAGATAACAGATATATCTTCCTATTCATCATGCCTGATTGTCGGGAATGTTTACCAGGTACGGACAATATAATAATTTTGGAAAGAAAAATAAATTAAAAGTATTTAGGACGATAATCCTGATACGTTCTCATACGAAATCCTCCATTTGCAATTACCATATCAAATCTGGCTCCTTTTCCATAAATTCCGTTTTCCTGGATACTAATACCGGTAAGGGAGAGTATTTCACGGGTTAGAAACAACCCAAGACCGGTATTATCTCCATAATCCCGTTCAAAAATCAGTTCTTTTTTATCGGATGGGATACCGATACCATTGTCTTCCCAGCTCACCGTCAGGTCCCGCGATGACAGGTGCATTGATACCCTGATCTCTGAAACCCGTTCCCCATGCCTTATGGAATTGTCAAAGAGATTGAAAAAAACCTTCTCAAGCATTGGATCGGCAAAGATTGAGAGTCCATGTATATCAGCGGTCATAATTACTCCGGGAGGAACTGATGACCAGGGCAGAATAGGATATATCTCCAGCCATTGTGGCTCAATGATCCCGATATTCTGGTATACCCTGGTGAACTCTATCTGGTTCTGTATTACTCTTGCGGCAGACTCCATGGCCCGGAAATATTCACTACATGACGAATTCGTCATCTCTTGTTCAGTTATCATCAGGCACCCATGAATGACCGAGATCTTGTTCAGAATATCATGCCGGGTAATCTCAGAAAGCATGTTTAACTGGCGGTTTGCTTTTTTAAGTGATAACTCTGACAATTTACGATCAGTGATATCCTGGTTTACTCCCCGGGTTTTTATCACCTTTCCATCTTCCCCCAGAGTAATCCTGATACAGACTGAAATATATCTGACTTCTCCGTCTCTCCTGATAATCCGGTGTTCCAGGTAATCCGAATAATCCGGATCACGGATATTTCCAATTATCTTAGCACGATCTTCAACCAAATACCAGTCATCAGGATGGAGAAACTTGTTGGTATATGTCTCAGCCGACATCAGGTATCCTCCCTCAAGATCCGCGGAAGTCCCGTAGAGAGCATAAAAATCGTCATTGAAGGTATACATCCCGGATTTGACATCAAAATCCCAGTTTACCAGATGCGCAAGTTGCATGGCTTCGGCCAGCTGATGCTCCTTTTCAATCAGTATACTCTCGATTTGTGAATGTTCTAACTCGGCTGCAGCCTTCACGGCGATAATTTCAAGGATCTCCCGGATAAAAGGAAATGGCTGGAAAGGATTACGGAATAAAATACTTAAAACACCAAAAGGTTCCGCGTTCGAGTTTATAAGAGGTAACCCGATATACCCCTTGAAATGATGTTTTGCAAGAAATGAACTGGCCGGAAACAAATCCAAGACATTGTCCGGGTACAGACAAAAACCCTCTTTTATCACCCTTTCACCTGCCGTTCCACTGACAGGATACGTAAAACCATTCATCATAGTTCCGTCAAAATCCATGGTCAATGCCCTGAACACCTGGTTTCCGGGCTCAATCCTGCATATCATTACGCAGTCTGCCGAGAGCCAGGCCCTAATATTCCTGATAATACTCTGAAGAGAATCGATTCCGGTTTTGCCCACCATGCTCCGAACCATGGTTTGATACGCCGACTCTCTAATCTTTATATCAGTGATATCTTCAATGGTGGAAAGAATGTGAGGTTTTTCCCCGATCATGAGAGTAGATGATGAAAACAGGCAGGACTTGACTTCACCCGATTTTAATCTGCATTTTTGTTCGATGTTCCTGATATACCCCTCCTTTCGGAGTTTAGCAATCATCCGGGTATATAATTCTGAATCAACAAAAATTCCGATCTCGTCCGCTGTTTTACCGATTACGTCTTTTCTGGAATAACCGGTGTTTTTCATAAAAACTTCATTGACATCGATAAAAATACCGTCTTTTGCAGAAACCAGGGTGAATGCCACGGGACTGTACCGGAACAGGGCAGCCATTTTTCGTTCGGATTCCCGAACTCTCTCTTCATTTTTTTTCTGTTCCGTTATATCAACTATAATTCCCCTAAATCCGGTAATTGTTCCGTCCTGCCTTATCGGCGAGGCATAAATTATCACAGGAAACCGGGAACCATCCCTGTTTTGTGCCAGGTACTCCTGATAATCAGAACAATTTCCCTGTAGTTGCCTTTTTACGGCTTCCCGGACTTTTTCATGGCACGAGGGTGCAATAAGGAATAACGCATTTAAACCAAGTATCTGGTTTAGTGAAGAAAATCCTGCGGATGTAATTCCCATCATGTTAGCATAGGTGATATTCAGGTCAAGATCTGTTTCAAAGATAAACTGGGGAAGAAAATCCACGAGATCATGAAATCTCTTCTCGCTCTCCTGGATATCTTCCTCATTGCTTTTTTTTCGGATTGCCTTATGTATATGTTCTATGAGCTCTGCCAGTTGATGACCGGGTTTTTCCCCTTTTCTTATGAAAAAATTCGCCCCGCCATTTAATGCATCGATGACTACACGGGAATCTGTCGTCCGGGTAAAGAATATGAACGGAATATTTTTTGAGAGATCTCTTGTCTTTTCCAGGAATGCAATACCATCCATGCCAGGCAGCCGGAACTCTGACACAACTGCATCATAACTTGTAAAAAAATTTAGATTGAGAGCTTTTTCTGCTGATAAACAGACATCAACCCTGAACATGCCGGATTTCTCCAGGAAAGTACGGACCACTTCCTGGAGACCCGGATCTTCATCCACAAAGAGTACTGAATACCCATTCCTGATACTCTGGTCCTGCAATCTGGAATCAGACATAATCACACCTGAA
>NZ_JAJRBM010000114.1 GCF_028679455.1 Methanospirillum sp.
ATGGTTAAAGACGATTTCATCAGGCAACCTCCTTGAGCAGCGTGAAATGGTACTTATTGATCTGAATACCCAGGCAATGGGATTTTCAGCCACCGATATGACTACCAATGACAAAATGACAGTTGAAGTGAAGCCCCCGATTGGTTCCTCACTCCCCATCACGAGAACCCTGCCTGCTGCATTGAACCAGGGCATATGGTATGAGGTCTATTAAGGAGGGTGAAAAAGATGAAAAACCTATATTCAGAAGATGCATTTACCGGCCTTGAGGCGGCGATTGTCCTGATCGCATTCGTCGTGGTCGCTGCAGTGTTTTCGTATGTGGTACTTGGCGCCGGGTTCTTTACGACCCAGACCGCTCAGGCAACCGTACACACTGGTGTCGCACAGGCAAGCTCGAGTCTGGAGATTGTCGGTAATGTAATGGGAATTGCCGTTACACCAACAGCGAATCGGCTCACTTATATCAACACCAGTATTGCTCTCACAGCCGGTGGGACTGCGATGGATCTGTCACAGATGGTCATCTCGTACTCCGATAATAATGGCGGAAGAAATGCGGCGGTTCCTAATAGTACCTCAGGTATAACAGATTGTATTGGGGGCACCATTCTGACTGAAAATCATGATCAAGCAGACAACCAGTGGTGCGTCTCCCAGAAGATCAACACAGTAGGATCCGACAACAACCTGCTTGAACCGAACGAAATCTGGGTTCTTTCCATCGGAATGCCCTCGACAGCATCAATTAACCAGAAGATCACTGTAAACTTACAGCCATCTGTCGGTGCGGTTCTCCCCATTACGAGAACGATCCCCGGTGGACTTACGGCTGTTCAAGCAATCTATTAATCTTTTAATTTTTCCTCTTTTTACAATCAGTCCAATTCCTGCCAGAATGAATCCAAAAAAGGTTATTTCGGAAAACTGATTCCGAGTATAGCAAAAAATTTTAAAAAAGGCACGTACGTATTAATAAATTACATCACCCAACATTCCACGTCTCTTTACATGTAAGAATGTTTATTAATTACGAATGTAATATAACGAGTAGATAATCTATGGCGGTTAACCAGTCACAGGTAGACCATATTATCACTGCCGCTTCCGAGGATGATCCGGAAGTCAAGCTCCAGAACCTCGAGCGGGAGGTCGACCTGATAAAAACATCCATCAAGCGCCTTCTCATGGATATCCGTGAGCGGATGAATGAAATGGAAAATCCATTTACCATCGTAGCAACGCCCGGGGGTGCGGGTGCCGGAACGGGGTCCTCCGAAGTTGATGAGGCACGAAATTCCGCTCTTGAAGCTCGTGAGGCTGCACTGGATGCCCGCGAATCACACCTTGATGTAACAAAGGCAAAACTGGACGATGAGGAGAAGAAAAAAGAACAGGTTTCCGCCAAAACCGAACCAGTTTCTCCCATACCTTCGGAAGACAAGAAACAACTCGATGAGCAGATGCTTGCCGTATTACGGTCACAGATTGGAATGCCCCCGAAACCATCCCATTCCGGACTTACATCAGCAAACGATAAAGCTATAAACGAAAAACTCCGGCTTCAGAAGGTTTACAAACTTTTCAAATGGACCCATAATTCCGTTACAAAGTTCGGCCATGACCGGCTTGAAATTATGCTTCAGTCCTATCGTGTGATGGGATATATTTCCAAAGAATCCTGCGATGAGATCCGTGAGATCTCCCGGCTGATGCCCGCAAACCTTGGGGAGGAACATGAAGTGGGCCCGGATGAATTCGTATCCGAACTATATGCGCTTAACCGGATCCTTACCCCCAATGATACGTCCCTTGACCAGGACATGATCGAAGTCATGATGGAACAGAGGCAGCAGATGCCCCTTACTATAGGACGGAAGCAGGAAGAACGAATTGATCTCTCCGGTATTTCCATAAACGAGAAAAAATCCGCCTCAAAAAATAAAGAAAAAGATGAAGAATGGATGAACCTTCCGGACAGGATATAACCGATGTCTGCCGAGACCTTCACCACCGCGATGTTCCTGATAACCGCAGTCATAGCGGCAGGTGTTCTGATCAACGCTGTTTTTCCTGTAGTGTACCAGATGGCAGGCACATTTTCCTCGTCCACCCATGCATCGGATGAGCGGCTCCGCACAGATTTCAAGATTATCACATATTTCGCCAATGGCAATACGGACACTGCTGAAATCTGGTTGAAAAATATTGGAAGTTCAAGAATTCTCCTCAACGATATCAAAAAATCAGATGTATTATGGGGTACCGAAGGAGACTACGGCAGACTTATGTATTCTGAGGGTACGTCTCCGGCGAATGGGCAATGGGTCACTGAATTCGGAGATAGTGCAGATGAAATATCAAAAGAATATGATCTCAATGCCAACGAATACTGGGATTCCGGTGAGACTCTTCACATTAAAATCATGTCTCCTTCAGCCAAACCGTTCATTTCGGGGGACAACATGTACTTCCAGTTCGTCCTTCCCGGAGGAACCTGGCGTTCAGTTACATTCACCGCGAGGTGATCCAGAATGGCCGTTGCTGAGATTATCGGGGCCGCAGTTGGAGTACTTCTCCTCGTTGTGGTAGCCTACGTACTTGTCGGGGGGACACTCACTGCTGCAGAGACTGTGGCAACGGCACAAAAAGATCTGACTTTACTGAATGAGGCTCGGTTGAGAACAAGTTTCAACATATCCAGCACGGAACCACTTGGAACCTGTACGACAGGACCCTGTCTGAATTTCAGTATTACAAACAATGGGAATGAAGCCATCACTGATTTGCCCCATATGGATGTTTTTTCTTTTGATACAGTAAATGGGTATATACGCTATACATATGTGAAAAAAGAGGATGATGTGGGAGATCCAAAAACCTGGACAATAAGATATTTCGGAAATGATGAGATCCACACGGGCGAGTTGGATCCCGGGGTTACACTATGGATCAAAACAAACCTTCCATCTGGATCTGCTCCCACAAGCATTCAAGTGACCACAGGAAATGGAGTTTCTACATCATCTAAATTATAATCCAAGGAGGGACATTGTATGGCATCGATTTCTGATCTGATGGGGGGCGAGGACCGGCAGATTATTTCCACCGGTAACACCGAACTCGACAAGAAAATAGCCGATGGCCTCCCGCTTGAATCACTGACACTCATTGAAGGTGAGAACGATACGGGAAAGAGTGTCCTCACCCAGCAGATTATCTGGGGAGCCATGAAACAGGGACTCTCAGTTGATCTCTTCACTACTGAAAGTACGAGCAAGAGTTTCATCAAACAGATGGAGTCAATGAGTCTTGACATCTCGGAATATTTTGCCTGGGGTTACCTCAAGGTATTCCCTCTCCACGTTGTGGGGTTCGAATGGAAAAAAGAAGAGATGGATGGCATTCTCGCTCACCTTATTACCCACATCCAGAACAGCAAGTCCCAGGTAATCATAGTTGATTCACTTACCCTGTTCACGGAATATGCCCAGACCGATACAATCCTCACGTTCTTCACCAACTGCAAGTCCCTTGTCGACCGGGGCAAAACAATCCTTGTCACGCTCCATACCTATGCATTCGAGGAGGATACGCTCGTGCGGATCCGTTCCATCTGCGATGCCCACCTGAATATGAAGAAGGCCCTTGTAGGCGACAAGTACGTCATGGTGATGGAAGTCATCAAAGTACGTGGCGCCCGCAAGACAACAGGAAACCTGGTAAGTTTCGAAGTGCATCCGGGATATGGGATGAAGATTATCCCCATGAGTTACGCGAAGGTCTGATATGGGCACGTTATCTGTTGCAGTCAATCTTCCGTTCAAACCGGAAATCATTGATACCAACATCGATTTTTATAATGATATCGAGTCCAGTGCGTTGTACAAGATGCTCCCGGCTAATGCCAAGGAGTACGTCAAGGCAAGCCCGCACCTCCTGGAATACCTCCACACGTTCCCGGTAAATACCTATGGCATTCCACTCTTCCTTTCGGAACTAAAAAAAGACCTGCGCACAATGAAAAGTCCCAACATCATCTACCCGGTGAATGAAACAACATTTATCCATATCCTGCCCGATCCGGATGATGTCAGGAATTTCTACATACCCATCGAACCCTCGTTCCTCCATAGTGTAAACCAGATGTTACCGGTCATCGAGACAAAGCTTATCGATCTCATCGATGGGCTTGAAGAAGACCCTATAAGCGACAAGGAACGGGCGGAAGTTATCAAGAAGATGCTCGCAAACGTGTCTGTGATAAAACCGAAAAACGTGGATCTTGCAACCCTCACTGGCGGAGGAGTCAGCCAGCAGAATTTCAAATCAAAGCTTACGACATTCCTCAATACGGACTTTTCTGCAAAAGACAAAATGGCACATGTAAAGAAAAAGAACCAGATCCCCATGACTCCGGATGGGAAAGTAATCCTGACAGATCAGGAATACCGGGCCATCGAATATCTGTTGATCCGTGACAAGATCGATATGGGGGTCCTCAAACCCTTCCTCTCTGATTCATATATAGAAGATATATCCTGTGACGGGGTCGGCCCGATCTTTATCGAACACAAGATCTTCAAAGGCTTAAAATCCGTTATCGAATTCAAGGTCTCCAGTGAACTCGACGAATTTGTTGTCAAGATGGCGGAGCGGATCAAGCGGCCGATCACGTACAGGAGTCCGATTATCGACGCCACCCTGCTTGACGGATCCCGTATCAACATCGTCTACGGAACGGCCATCAGTAAACATGGCAGCAACTTCAGCATCCGTAAAGTGAACGAGGTTCCCCTTTCCATTCTCAATATTATCGAGAGCAACGGGATTGACTACACGGCTGCCGCATACCTTTGGATCTGCGTTGAATATGGCATGTCACTCTTCGTTTCCGGAGAGACTGCAAGCGGTAAGACAACACTCCTGAATGCGATCACGACATTCATCCCACCGGAGAATAAGATTGTCACTATTGAAGATACCCCGGAACTGAATGTCCCGCACCGGAACTGGGTGCGGGAAGTTGCACTTGCAAAAGGAAAAGGCGAAGGCGATGGAGCATCTGGTGGAGAAGTGACCATGTTTGACCTGCTTAAGGCAGCCCTGCGTCAGCGCCCCAACCAGATCCTTGTCGGTGAAATCCGAGGGGTGGAAGGGGCTGTTGCTTTTGGTGCAATGCAGACCGGTCACCCGGTTATGAGCACATTCCACGCGGCTTCTGTTGAAAAACTGATCCAGCGTCTCTGCGGTGACCCGATCAATATCCCGAAAACCTATGTTGATAACCTCAACCTTGTCGTGATCCAGAGCGCGGTAAAACGTCCCGACGGCCAGCTTGTGCGGCGGATGATCAGCTGCAACGAGCTGGTTGGATACAATGCGGAGACCCAGGGGTTCACCTTCGTACAGATGTTTGGCTGGGAGCCGGTATCGGATACCTTCGTCTGGTCGGGAAAAGGCAGTTCATATTTACTTGAAAATAAGATTGCCACGATGCTGGGTATACCGGACAGCAGGAAAGCGGAAATTTACCTTGAAGTAGAGAAACGGGCAAAGATCCTTGAGCGACTCCATAAGGCCGGCTATACCAAGTTCTGGGATCTTTTCCACATGATGACAAAGATCAAGAAACAGGGACTTTTAACGATCGGTGCCTGATATGGCTGAACCCGATCCGGATGAGACACTGCCCAAAGAGAGGCGACATCTTCCCTTTGCTTCTACTATTGAAAGTCTCAAAACGAGGATTGCACAGGTCACTGAAGACAAGAAGATGAGCGCTGACCTGCTCTTCATGAATACGTATATGGCATCGCTTGCCCTGGCAA
>NZ_JAJRBM010000115.1 GCF_028679455.1 Methanospirillum sp.
CCCACCTTAAGAAAGTGACTTCATACTTTTTGTACTGGATTCCAGACTGCTGAATCGAGTGATTCATAATATTTCGCTATACTGGGTATCATACAGAGAATTGCATTGTCCGGGTCCTGCACCCCGCCAGGATAGTACATGGTCCATTCATTCTGCCAGATCGCCTGTTTCAGAGCAGGATCAGATACCACCGAGATCGTCCCCCCTAGCATTAGTCCACGCCATTCTGAAGGACTGCAGTAATAGATCGAAGCCTTGTTGTTCTGCTCTATCTGACGAACCTTTTCTGACGAGGTATTGGTGGTAAAGAAGATCCTGAAATCCTGTCGGTACGGACGAAAAAAAGGAACCAGATCAGGATACCTGCCTTCGTTTCGCAGGTTGAGCATAGCCCGGGAATTTGGCCAGCCACTCGCATCAATTGTGGTCAGAACAGCTGCGGGAGATTCAGAGATCAGTTCCAGGGCACGTTGTTGAGCAGTACTGAGATCCATTATGGTATTATATAGAACTATTCGACATAATACTATCCTCGGGTTTATGAGTTAACAAAACCCGCGTAGACAGTATGAGGATCAGGATCGGATCAGGGATTTCGCAGAATGTTAATTCGATCCGCCTCCCAGTACATATCAATGGATCTCGGGGAGTTGTTTCTCCAGTTTATCGAACAATATCACGAGGTATTGCGTGACGCTGACGCAGACGAGATGAAGGCTACCGGTCTTCCCGACATCACCATCCACCAATTCTTTTATCTCAGGGAGATCCGTCACCAGGAACAGACTACACATACCCAACTGGCACAGGCACTTCAGGTAACCAAACCATCGGTAACCGCAGCAGTCTCCAAACTGATCAAGGATGGATTTGTCTCCCGGGTTCAATCAGCCGAGGATCAGCGGAAGTTTTATCTCTCTCTCACTAGGCAGGGCCACCTGATCTTTACTCACAAAGAGCGAGCGTACAAACGGTTTATCCAGCAGGTTGAACGACACGCTACGCAGGAACAAAAGATAATTTTGGAAGAAGCATTCAAAATAATGATCTCCAGTTTTCCTGAACCCGATTCTGGAAGTTTTGATGATTAGTTAGATTAAACAAACTATTTATTGATCCACGTATAACATCTCTCCATGGAGCAGATGCAGATCGATACCGGACTTGAAAAACTTAAGGAGATCGACGGAAGAGCCGGGGAAGTGGTACACGAACGGATACAAAAAATATCCCCATTCATGGCTGACTACCTTGTCGGATCATTTGGTGAGATCTGTTCGATCCCTGACATTGACAACAAAACCAGAGAAATCGCTGTGATCGGTGCATGCACAGCCTTGGGATACGCAATTCCTCAGTTAAAGGTTCACATCCACGCAGGGCTCAATGTGGGGCTGACCAGAGATGAGATCATTGCCATCATTAATACGATGACATTATATGCAGGATTTCCGGCAACTTTGAACGCCCTGTATGCAGCAGAGGAAGTTTTTGCAGAAGAAGGGTTGTAACCCAAGTGCTACATGATACATCATCAATTAGTCACAGAGAAACCAGGTTCAGGTACAGGACTCCAGGTAACCAAAACCCGGATAATGACCCTGGTTTCACCAAAAGATCAGGTTTTTCCTCTCCTGTGCCCGGAAAGAGAGTGCGACTGGGTGGATGGATGGGAGTATGACATGATCCACTCAAAGTCAGGGTATGCCGAACCCGGATGTATTTTCAGGTCCAGATTGCCATATGAAGGGGAATGTGTCTGGATTATGACCGATTATGTACCAGATCAGTATATCAAAATTATCAAAATCTGTCCAGGTTTATTTCTGCTCGAATGGTCGTTTAATCTGAAAGAGCATTCTGTCAGGGAGGACGATGTAGAAACAAGCAGGACAGATCTCACGATGATGTATACGATGACAGGTCTCTCATCGGAGGGTAATGAGTTCGTTGCAACTGCCATAGATCAGACCGTTCCCCCCATGATGGATTGGCTCGAAAAAAGTCTGAACCACTATCTGATAACAAAACACAAATTGTCAGCGAGCCGGTAATTCAATGCCCGATGAACTACCTGATCACGAAGATTTATCCCCCCATGGATTTATCATCCACCCTGCCTCATACTCCACTCACCCATACTCTGAAGGTGAATCATGGCAATCCCGAAAAAAGAAGATAGCAATCAGAAATTCAGGGATGCTCTCCTGCACCGATGGACAGATGGTCGTTCACCAATAGAACAGCGTATCAGTATCTTTTCTCACATCAGGGATATCCCGTATGCAATCGTCCCGGAATGGTTGGATTCTGATGACATCATCAGGATGATGATCACCGAAAACAGGGGATGGTGCGGGCCGAAACACCAGTTACTGTTCTGGATGTTTGAACGGCTGGGGATTAGGATCAGACCTGTTTATATCCCGTTCAGATGGCAGGATCAGCCGGTACGATACCCTGATTCGTTCAGAACATACTTTTCCGTCCTTCCTCCAACCAATCATCTCTTCTGTGAAGTAGATCTGGGAGGGGGCTGGCAGGTTCTGGATGCAACCTGGGATCCACCCCTCCGGCATGCAGGTTTTCCCGTGAACGAACCCTGGAATGGGATATCTGGGACCATCCCGGCAGTAACCCGGGTCACTCAGGGAGAGGTATCAGGATCAGTTCAGCCGTCCCGGGACAGACCGATGAAAAGGATCGGGTTTGTTTCTCATCTGAACCGCTGGCTTAGTGAGGTCAGAACTGATAGCAATAATCAGGAATCTGAATAACCATTACGCACCGGGGGTTTCTCCAGTATCAGCGTGTATGAAAACCGGTTTCCATAGAACTCCTTCTCCACAAACCCTACCGGTTCACAAAGTCCGATTACCGTGCTCCGGGTCTGAAAGTGGGGATCCCTGATAGTCTCTTCCACGAGCAGTCTTCCTCCCGGCTTCAGTGCCTGATACAGATCCTGTACTGCTGCTTCACGGCCAGGGATCTCACCCAGCACCGTGATCAGGACCATGCGATCATACTGTTCGGGCGGGAGGCGGGATTCTCCGATGCCACCCTGTAAAAAAGAAATATTTGTAAGTTTTTCCCGATCTGCACGATCCCGTGCCACCTTGAGCATCCCCTCCTGAAGATCCATGGCTGTCACGCTTCCCTCCTTGCCGACAACTTGAGCCATCGGTATCGTCAGCCTTCCCGGCCCACATCCTGCATCAAGTACCTGCATACCTGGCTTCAGATCAAGTCGGGTGAGTGTTCTGCGGGTCCGGGCACTCATCCCTCTGGAAAGCGGGGGATCCAGGAGCCACCTCATCCATACCGGACAGGGAAGGGAGGATTTTTGCGAGGCATACCTCCAGGCAAGGCACAAAAGGAGAAGAATGACAATAATCAGAACGATTGCGATGATTATCGAAAGCATATGATACTATTCTGGGGATGAGGAAGATAAATGATGCGGATAATCCGGGACCGGGTTCCACAAATTATTCCTGTTTTTTCAGCAGGTGACCATTTCCGTGTATCATATCCCGCACATATGCAGGAGCTGCCTCATAGACCGGTGCAATCAACTCGGAAAAATTCTTCTTCCCGACAACAAACGGTGAATCTGAAAGACGCTTCACCATCAGCCCTTTCATTGCCGGTTCAGCGCCTGGACGCACCATAAAATCGGTAACCGGGGTTCTGAAAGAGTAAAACCCGGATATGGTAAGTTCTTCAGGAGGTCTGACCTCTCCCTGATCAGATACCAGAACAGATGGCCCGGCAGATTCCAACTCCTCTGCTCCTCGGCGTGCGGTGATCGCTTCAAGGATCTGATCCTTTGTCCTTCCACGCATCGCAAAGATCAGGAACGGATCGGTATCAAACCGTTCAGCCAGGATATAATAGACCGCAGCGATATGTTTACAGGGATTTGCATAGTCAGGACAGGAGCAGTAGGTCTTCAGATCCTTTCCTTTCGCAGGAAACAGAGTCAATCCGGCATGTTGGATCACTGAATCGATGTCAGGTGGCATCTCACCGGAAAGCATCTGGGCAGAATAGAGAGCCTGTGATGAAATTCCCTCGAAGACCCGTTCCCACTGATCCTCATTCCATTCAGGTATTTCAATGGTCACCGTGTACGGACGGGAAGACGAACCCTGAACTTTTGCATGAATAACCCCGTCTTCCATTTGAAGGCTGATTACCTGCCCTTTCCGGGCATAGGTTCTCCCCCTCGCAAGCCTGTTCTCCATCCCCATGGCATGCAGGGCATCGAGGAATTTTTGTGACCACCACTGCTCACCGATAGCCCCTTTTCGACTCTTCGCCTTAATCCCATCCTTTACCGGACGCGGACTGGTCTTCTCATAATAGGGATAATAACCCATTATTCACCCCCGATAAGCTCACCGGACAAACGGAGGAGATCCCGGAGTTCATCGGTTGAGAGCGAAGTTATCCAGTCTTCTCCGGTACCGATCACGCTCTCTGCAATTCGCCGTTTCTCCTCGATCATCATGTCGATCCGCTCTTCCAGCGTTCCGGCACTGATCAGCAGATGGACTGCAACATTCTTCTGCTGCCCAATCCGGTATGCACGGTCAGTTGCCTGGTCCTCTACTGCCGGGTTCCACCAGCGGTCGATATGGAAGACATGGTTTGCCCGGGTCAGGTTCAGACCCACCCCACCGGCTTTGAGAGAGAGGAGAAAGAGCCGGGGACCCTGGGGAGAAGCAAACCGCCGCACCAGATCATCACGCTGTTTTCGTGGAGTTTTGCCATGGAGAAAGAGCACATCTTCCCTGAACTGACATTGCATCAGGCCGAGCAGTCGTTCACCAAACGCGGAAAACTGGGTGAAGAGGATCGCAGCGTCATCAGATGCAAGAACTTCTTCAAGCAGGGTAAAGAGCATGGCTATCTTACCTGACCGGTCGGGGGTCAGTTTCCCGTCATCCAGATACGCATTCGGATGATTACAGATCTGTTTGAGCCTGAGCAGGGCAGTCAGAATAATGCCACGACGGGCAATCCCCTCGGCTCCTTCCACATCTTTGAGCATCCCATCCACGGTTGCCTGATACAAGGTTGCCTGCTCAGAAGTGAGGGTACAGTACCGTTTCTGGATGTTCTTTTCAGGAAGATCAGAGATGATCGACTTATCGGTCTTAACCCGGCGGAGTACAAACGGTTTTACCAGTTTCTGGAGCTGTTCTGCAGCATCGCGATCATGGTACTTCTCGATAGGTGTGGCATAGTTTCTGACAAATGTGCCCGGCTGTCCAAGATACCCGGGATTTACAAAATCCATGATAGACCAGAGTTCCATCAGCCGGTTCTCAACCGGCGTCCCAGTAAGGGCTATTCTGACCGGAGAAGGGATCTTCTTGACCACCCGGGTCTGTCGTGCCTCATTATTCTTGATATTCTGGGCCTCATCAAGCACCATTACGTCCCAGGGATGTGCAACAAAGAGCGATTCGTCACGCTGAACCATCTGGTACGTGGTAAGGATGATATCGTGGGATGCAGCAGCGTTAGCAAATTCATCACCCTGAAGCCTGCCCTGTCCGTGATGAATGTGAACCTTCAATGAGGGGGAAAACCGCGATATCTCCCGCTGCCAGTTCCCGAGTAATGACATCGGAGCGACAAGGAGCGTACGGGCATCTTTCTTCTCCCCTTTCATGGCAAGGAGATAGGCGAGTACCTGGACCGTCTTGCCAAGCCCCATGTCATCGGCAAGACAGACCCCTAGTCCCCTTCCGGTCATGGACAGGAGCCACGAGAGCCCGGTCACCTGGTAGGGTCTGAGTGTGCCCCTGAATGATGCCGGAACCCTGATTTCAGACGGGGAAACGGGATCTGATCCAAGGAGCAGACCCAGATAATTGCGTGAATGCTCGTCATTACACGCGATCTCAACCGGATCGCCATCCTCATTCTCACCGGCAAGTCCGAGCCGGAGTGCATCCATAGCCGGAATAACTCCGTCAGGGTACTGTTTCTGAAACGCCCGGACCGCCTTTTGTAACTCTTCAGCATTGAAAGCAGCCCACTTTCCTCCGATATGAATCAGAGGCTTTTTGAGCCTGGAGAGGGTCTCATACTCCTCTGCTGATATGATCTGGTCACCAATCGCTATCTGCCACTGATACGAGAGGATATCTGAGAGCGAGAAGAATCCTCGTACATTGGACTGTTTCCCTTTCCGTTTCCGGGAACTGACCAGGAGACGGATAACCGGTTTCTTGGTTGCGTCCTTCCACCAGCTGGGAAGTAGAACTGATACTCCCATCTGCTGAATCAGGGCTGCGTACACAGTCAGAAAAGAAGAGGCCTCTTCAGAGGTAAGAGTAATGCCAACCGGTGCCCGGGACTTGAGTGAATTGCTCACCGGAGGGAAAAGTTTCCCTACCGCAAAGAGATCTGCCAGGAGTTGCTCCTGCGGATGCTCAAACCGATGATTCAGGTAGGTGAAGGTTACTGATCGTTTCTTCCAGATCTCAGCAGCAGAGATGAGAAGAGAGGGATCATCACGTGCCTGGAGATGGAACCCGATGCTGAACTCAGGGATCTCATCAGACGGCTCGGTAAGCCTGATACAGGTGAAAAACGACCGGCTTTTTTGTGGGAGAGGAGTCTGTACCTTCTGAACCGTCTCGATAAATTCAGGTGAGGAGAGCGAGACAGCAGAACGGGCATCACTGTCTCCCCTGAGAGCTCGGTACCAGGCAGCAGCGGGGTTGTCCAGGCTGGCTGCTCTGCCCCGGAGAGGTGAAGGAAGACCCGCACAGGATGTGGTTACCAGCATGTCAACGGCCGCATGGATAAAACAGGTGAGTAATGTCAGGGCATCCTGACGTCCTTCAGGGAATGAGCCACAAATCAGCGGCATTACGTCTGCAAGCTGCCTGACACGTGCATTATCATCTCCCTCAATAACACCTGCCCATCTCCCGATTTCCCCGGATGTACCGCCCGAGGCTGGAAAAAACTGTTCACGGGAGACGAGTTCAAGGGAAAACTCGAATGCGATCCTGAAAAAGAGAAGACTATCGCTACAACGGGTATGTGGAGAGATCCCCATCAGCGCTGGAAAGAGGAGGACAAGATCCTGAAACCCGACTGATACCGCAGGTATTGAGACCTGGCTGAAGGGTACCGGTTCATCAGAAGCATCATCAGAGGAGAGCGGACGATCTTCATGAACCGGGAGCAGGAGGGTGATAACAGCCGGTTCTATCGTGAGGGATGGCTCCATCTCTTCAAGGAGTTCTGCAACGCTGGCTGAAGAGAGGGCAGTCGGGTGTTGTATCCCCTGAACACGGGGCTTTCTCCCCCGTTTCTTAGGTTGCGTATAATCCGGGTTTTCTCCAAAGATGAAGAGTTTCTGGCCGGAATCTGGCTGATAACAGGCATGGAGAAAATTCATGGGATACTTCCAGATAGCAGTACTGTTGGAGACCTGGAAGGATGATGATATCGATCTGGTTACGGCAGTCTGGCTTGAAGATCTCACAACCGGCAGATGAGCGACATCGTTACTGCGGATTTATCCAGATCACAGCTCTGTCAGTCATAGATCACTATCCATCATAGATCACTATCCATATATGCTCATCCCGTTTATCGGTGAATACCATGATGACCAGTCACCGAATTATCACCGACCCGATTCATATCATCGGCATTGAAACCCGGACATCAAATCAGGAAGCACTGATCACGCTGCCCCGGATGTGGGAACGCCTGTTTCAGGAGAACCTGATTACACAAATACCAAACATACTCAGTTCAGACATCTATGCGATCTACACCGGATACGAAGGAGATCATACCCGGCCCTATACCTACATCCTGGGATATCAGGTACGTGATCGTACCACGATTCCCCCGGAATTGACTGGAATTACCATTGATCCGGCTTCGTACGAGGTATTTACCGCGAGAGGAAGATTGCCTGATGCAGTCGTCCGGACATGGGAGTTGATCTGGACTCCTGAAGTTGATGCCAGACGGGCATATCAGACTGATTTTGAGATATACGGGGAGAAGGCAGCGAACCAGGAAGACGGGGAGGTTGAGATCTGTATCGGCATTACTGGATAACCGATTACACCACCAGTTCTCCCTTTGCAACCAGGAAGACCGAACCTCCGACCTCAACGGTGATCTTCCCACCATGCTCTTCCACTTTTCCGTAAATCAGGGATGGACGGTTGATCTCATAACCCTGTTCAATCATGACGACCGGGGGTAGTTCGGAATCATACCGGTTTTTGTGCAGGTAGGCCATCAGACATCCCCCGGCACTCCCGGTTGCCGGATCCTCGACAACCCCGTAGTACGGTCCGAACATCCGGGCATTCAGGGTGTTTTCCGGATCGTATGGCTCATTACAGAAGAGATAGAGTGCTTTTGCCTGGGACGTGGAGATCAGTTCCTCATAGGCATCCATAGTGACCCGTGCTGCTTTCACGGCCTCTCGTGACTGTATCGGGACCATGATAAAGGGAAGACCGGTTGAGACCTCTTCGATTGGGAACCTGGTATCAAGTGAAGATACCGGCAGCGAGAGAGCACGTGCCACTTCGGCAGGTTCGAATGTCTTTCCAAACACCGGATCAGGCTGTTTCATCCAGAAGACAGAAGGTCTTCCGATCTCCAGGCAATAGGAGACCGGAACCTGCCCTGTCTGCAGATCAAGGGTGATCTCGTTCTCCGGGTGCTTCATGATCATCTCCCGGATCACAAACGCGGTCCCCAGAACCGGGTGTCCGGCAAACGGGACCTCATGCTCAGGGGTGAAGATCCGTACCTGATAGGTGTTATTCAGTGCGGAAGCAGCACCGATGAACGTGGTCTCTGAAAAATGCATCTCCCTTGCAATCTCCTGCATCTGTTCTGGCGAGAGGTGAGCAGGGACTACCATTACTGCCAGTTGATTGCCGGTAAATCGTCTCCTGGCAAAGACATCAACGATATAAAACGGGATATTCATAGGTTCAGGCTCTGTACACCTTTTGATCCCAAAGAGAGATAGGTATTGAGATCAGCCTCACTCACCAGCCTTCGAGAGAGATCAGGGACCCTGGTGAGAGAGAGGGAGAGTCCTGAGAGACGATCAGATCATTTCAGATCATAGTACTAAATACTTTCACGTCCCTGAGTGGCTATGCATATCTCGTACCTGACCTGGTTTCTCCTGTTGATACTCATCGTACTTTCAGGAGTAGTGGCAGCAAGCAGCCAGGAGCATACCTGGACCAATGAAAACATGGATAATCTCTTTAACACTCCGGATAAACCGACCCTGGTGACCTTTAATTCGTGTGTGAAGATCCTCTCGATCACCACCAATCACTGGAATTACGGAAAAGGGGACACTCCCAAAAAGATCAGTCTCTTTCATGAGGACGGGACACAGTTCGGTCCCTGGGGAACGTTTGGAAAGAACGGAACAAAAGACGAGCAGAATGTATACTGGGTCTCTACTCCTGGAGACGTTCTGAAACCCGGAACCTACTCGGTGGCTGACTCAAGCCCCAATACCTGGGCTCATAACGACGCATCTGACAACCGGGGAATTGTGACCATCGTATCTGAGCCGGTACACTGCCTGAATGAGACCGGGGATATCCCCCTGGATCCTCAGGAGACAGTCACCCCGATCCCTACCATCCCTGAAGAGATGGAAGGAGGAGTTACGATTGAAGCAGGGGATCTGGATCCCGCTACCCTCAAAGGGGGAGCGAACGACACCGAAACAATTCCGATTATCAAACAGGTCGCATTCAGACCGCTCAGCAGTTCGATACACGGGGGAGATCCGGCATATGTGATGCTCAGGGTGAAAAATACCGGAGAACGTGCACTTGAAGACGGATATGTAACGATCAGGTTCATCAGTAAGGATGGCTCGTTTTCATACAAGGGAGGAACGGCCAAGATCCCGGCCATCACTGCCGGGGAAGAGCGGGATATCCCCCTCATCATCAAGACCGAAGGGTCGGATGGAAAACAAACCGGTAACACCCTCTCCTGTTCCGAGTACCTCCTGGACGGCAGTATCAATGAACTGATGGAAGGTGGGTATTTTGAGAAGAGAGGAGAACTCATCATGGCCCGGGAGAAATTTATCGACATTAACGGCTGTTGTCAGGAGCCCTTTAGCGGAACCTCGCTCAGAGGATGTAGGAGTTCATAGATCGGTGAAGGGTTAAAAAAAGATCGTGCCGGGCATTCGTGCCGGGAATACCGGCACGGACTCCCGGTATTAGAGAACCTTCATCAGAATAGAGGCAAGCATAAAGAGAAGCAGCCCGTTTATGATGATGATCCCGGCAATGATCAATCCAGATACCAGCCCTGGCAATAACATGGTTATCCCAAAGGCTATCGAGACGATATAGAGTATCATTTGGGTTTTCTGCATCTTTTTGAGCAGCGGATGAATTTCAACCGGCTCTGCTGGCGGATGGAAGTACTCTTTCAGCATCGGGATACGCTGTTTTGCCAGGAGGAGTGCTCCACCGGCGATGTTGAGAACCCCGAGCAGAATCCTGATAACATCGGTCAGAATACCAGGGACAATGCACGAAAATATACCCATGGCTGCAAATCCTACTCCGATGATGACCATCAGCCATGAACGCTTATACTGGCCGAGCGGGGTTTCCCCAAGTGACATCATCTGAATTGCGTTGATAACCAGCAGAAGTCCGAGTTGCCCATCAGGAGAGAAGGGGATGAGCCCGAGGTTTACCGGAAACAGAAGAATGCCAAGGACCACCAACAGGACTCCGACCATCATCACAACTGCGATTGAGAGCGGAAGGGAGGCGTCACTGAATAACCGGCTACGTCCGGCAGGAAGACTCTGATTCATACTGCCCCTCCAACAGCACTCTCTCTCCCGGGATACATGCGGTTTACCTTCTGGATACACCAGGAGAGGTGGAAGAACGCGAACCCGTACAGGATGAGCAGTACCGCTATCTCAGGATTCGAGATGATACCAGGGAGAAGGGTGACTATTCCAAGCAGGATTGATATGCCGTACACAAGGCTGCACGCAACGATGAGCCTGCGTATGATTCCCGGGGAATTCACCCATTTTTTTGCTTTTTCCTCGGAGATGAAGAGTTGGAAGAGGAGAGCGGCTCCTCCCACCAGCAGCATACATCCTACCAGAATCCGCACCAGGTCGGTAACAACACCGGGGATGAAACAGGCGATCATCCCGAGAACTGCGGTGCATATGCCTATGATGATGATCATCCACGAGCGGCGGAGATCACCGAAGGGTGTCTTTCCCATCAGAATGATCTGAAATGAGACCAGTACGAGCAGAAGCCCGTACATGCTATCCGGTGAATATGGCAGGTCTCCGGTATGGATACTGAAGAGCAGGATACCAAAAAAGAGCATAAATATCCCGAGGATGAGCAGGATGACAACCTCGAGTGAGAGATCAGATTCATTTC
>NZ_JAJRBM010000010.1 GCF_028679455.1 Methanospirillum sp.
AACCATCATCTACAGGTGATGACCGATCGGTACCTGCTTCAACCTGACCCTTCACTTCCTCTTGATCTTGCGGTCCTCGATACCTGGCAGGCTGGAGATGTCAGAAGCACGAGGAACCTATCAGGAGGAGAACGGTTTATTATAAGTCTTGCCCTAGCCCTTGGCCTTGCAGGAATGGTGAGCAAACATGTCAGGGTTGACTCCCTCTTCCTGGATGAAGGATTCGGAACCCTGGATGATGAATCTCTGGATACCGCTCTCGGGGCTTTATCAGGGCTGCAGCAACAGGGAAAACTGATCGGGATCATCTCTCATGTTCCTGCTATTAAAGAGCGGATATCAACCCGCATTCTGGTTGAAAAGCGAAGTCATGGAAGAAGTGTGATCGTTGCACCCGGATGCAGAAAGGTGAGTTGATCGGAGCATTAACTTACCTTTCTGCTGGATATCTTGTGATGAATAGCGGGAGATTACTCATTGGTGTGATGCCTGAGTTTCATGATATCGCGGTACGGAACGACCCCTATGATCTTTCCATCCGGGTCGGTAACCGGCAGTGCCCTGAAATCATACCGGGTAAACTCTTCTGCAGCTTCTTTGAGCGTGCTCTCGGTTGTCAGGGTTATCATCTCATACACCATGATGTCTATAAGATTGGCGTCATCATCTGCCTGTAGTAACTCTTTGATATCAACAATACCACGGAGGATATCGGAGTCATCGACGATATAGAGGTACATGATGACATCTTTATCCCGTGCCAGCCTGGGGTATTCATCCCTGACTGTTTCTACTCTTGCATCAGGAGGGAGCATGATGAACCGGGTTGTGGTATAATCCAGGATGTTCTCCTCTGATTTTTCAAGGATGGACCTGACTTTTTTTGCCTTTTCTGCGGTCATGGTATCAAGGATATCCCTGGCCTCATCATACGGAATCCCTTCAAGTACATCTGCAGCCTGACCGGGAGTCATCTCGTTGATGACCGCAACTGCCTTCTCACGGGTCAGTACCGATACGATCTCACGCTGAATCGGGGGAGCGATCTCCTCGAGTGTGTCTGATGCCATACTGGTATCCAGTTCTGAAAATACCACGACCCGCTGATCCTGGTCCATATCTTCAATGATATCCGCAAGATCCACCGGGTGCATCCGGGAGAGACTCTTTTTCAGTGACTTGATATTGAACCCCCGCTTTTCTTCTCCTGGTGACGGGGGAAGGAGTTGAATATCATTCCAGGGAATCGTTGAGACCTCTTCCTCATTTCCACTCTGGATAAATTTTGCCAGCCACTGTAATCCGTACCTGCGGAGATTGTTGAGATTGCTGAAATCAACCTCAAATACGAGAAGTTTGTTGAACATGTTGATGATCAGGTGGAGATCATGCACCATCTTGATCTCATGATCCTTGAGATCAATCACCTTCTTATTCAGAATATATTCCTGGAGTCTGATCGCTCCCTCTGCCGGTTTGTGCTCATAGGGTGATAGGAAATCTGACACAACCGCTATGGTACTTTCATGAATAGAGAGCACTTTTTCCCAAGGGATAATGAGTGGAGCCTCTCTTCCCCGCTGGTTTACAACAAAATGAGTTACTTCAGGACAACGTAATGTCTCGATGATGAGGAGATCCTGTAGTTTTCCAATCTTCTTTCCATTGGCTGTAACCTTTTTGGAGAGGAGTTCAGTAAAGTATATGGAGACATTAATCGGTCTGGATATCGGTTCTCCTTCGATCATAACAGTGTCCGGTTTGGTTATATGAGATTGGTAACCTGATTACATAAGGGGTGGTATCGGTGTTGACAGGTGGTTCAGAGGATCATGTCCCCGTTCTCCCTGGTCTGAATTCTGATTGCTTCATCAACCGGGATGATGAATATTTTCCCATCTCCAATATTTCCGGTATGCGAACTCTCGCACAGAATATCGGCAATATCCTGGACAATCTTATCGTCCACGACCTCTCAACCTTTATTTTGGGCATGAAGTCATAGAGTGACTCGACGTTATACTGACTGACCTCTTTTGTCGTCCCACGATACCATATGTCATAATTGATCATGGAACCATGTCCAAAAGCTTTCAGGGCATTGCGGACGTTGGTTATCTTTTCAACTCTTGCAAACGCTTCTACCTTTTTCACACGGATGTATTGTGCCCCTATGAAATTATTGGTTTTGACTGTAATCTCTATTTATATTCCGGATCTCTGATGTTTGTGAGAAATCTATTCAAACCCGGTTTCAGACAACTGGAACATCAGATCTCTCCACGTAACCATTTAGGTAATGATGATTATCAGAAAAGAAAGGACTTGGTCACTGGTGTTCATCTCCCTGATAGGGCCACACACCAGTCAGGCAGTTTATAACAGGGACTGCTAGTCCCAATCCGGAGGCGGTGTGCTTGAAAAGAAAAGGTCTGGATGCTGTACGGCAGTGCCATGGACAGAAGAGTCGGCTGGCATGACCTTTGCTCTGTTGGGATGAGTGATAGAAGTTATGGATGGAAAATCCGGGGTGACATGTCATCTCTATTGCTATCCGATATCCCCAAGATTATTTTACCAATCTCATAGAAACGATTTTTTAATCTCGTCAGGTTCGCTTCCTTGTACAACCGACCAATGAGTCCGCTTATGAGTGAGATAAGTGCCAGTGCCATAGTCCGGGGATCTGCATTTCTATCTTGCCATCCTGGAGTGATGTTCTGGTTCATTGTGGGGCAGAGATAAGAAGAACTGGCACTTTGCAATGGTGTTGCTCATGGTGCTCGGGATGACCCGGATTGACGGAGTTGCTGCGGCACGGAATGCAGAAGCAGTACCTGAGGGTTTGAACCAGCAGGATCTCATCCAATGGTGTGAAACCAGGTTATTAGAGAAGGACGATATAGGAGAGGTCAGAAATCCTGAGTAATGCAGATACTGATCATCCTTGCTCACCCGGATCCCTCAAGTCTGAATCATGCAATAGCAGCTGCGGTCCGTCAACGACTGGAAGAAGAAGGGCACAGTATCTGGTTTCATGATCTGTACGCTGAACAGTTCGATCCTCTTCTTCCCGCTGGAGAGATACCACGTGATGTAAGGTTGGATCCGGTAATCTTCCGCCATTGTCGTGAACTGAGTGATGCTGATGGGATTGTCATCATCCATCCAAACTGGTGGGGGCAGCCCCCGGCGATTCTTACCGGCTGGATAGACCGGGTTATTCGTCCCGGGCTTGCCTACCGGTTTGTGGGTGATGATTCAGGAGAAGGGGTGCCGGAAGGGCTTCTCAGGATTCAGGCTGCTCTGGTGATCAATACCTCTAACACCCGTGAAGATCGGGAGAACCTGGTATTTGGCGATCCTCTCGAACGGATATGGCGTGACTGTGTCTTTGGTCTGTGCGGGGTTACGAATGTCACCCGGGAGATCCTCAGGATCGTGGTGACCAGCACGCCGGAACTACGGAGAAGATGGATTGCTGAGATGGGTGATCTTGCGGCCCGGATCTTCCCCGGGATCCCATGATCAGACGGGATTAAACTGTATACAGTAAATTTTCCGCTGTATCGGTTGATACTCTCAATAAAGAACTGATCTCATACTTCTGAAAAATGAGGGGTGATGCGAATCATCCGAACCTGTTATTCTGATCCGGTGCTTTCCTTTGGTGCAGCCGGAATGGCCTGCAGGTACATCCGGAAGTACTCTTCGAACCAGTCTGCCTTTTCAAGCCCTCCAAGTTCAATCGGGGATGCCCATCTGTACTCCTCGTGTTCACTGCTTATAGCAAGACCCCCGCTCATCATTGAGCCGATCATGACCAGGTGGACAACCCGCCACTCTTCGGTCTCTTGCATCGCTGTCCCTGCAGCGGTATGAATCACTACCTGAAATCCGGTTTCTTCGAGAACTTCACGCTTTAATGCGGCATCAAACGCTTCATCTTTGTCTATCTTCCCTCCCGGGAGTTCCCACTTCCCAGGGTTGGTTCTTGATGATTTTGAGCGTTTCAGCACGAGGATGTGTCCGTGCTGATCAAACAGGACGATCCTTACTGAAAGGGCGAATGGTTTGGAAGTCATATTACAAGATCACCTATCGGGATTGATAATCATTGCGGATTACAAGGCCCGTGGGAACGAAAAAAGGATGATGATACCTGATGAGCAGACCTGATTACCAGAGACCTGAATAGGCACCCTTGTTGGTATAACTCTGGGTATACGGATCCCAGGATCCCAGATCTTCAC
>NZ_JAJRBM010000116.1 GCF_028679455.1 Methanospirillum sp.
AACGATGACGGAAAACCACTCAGCCCTGGTACCTATCATGTAAATATCTGGGATGCAACAAACCAGAAAGAGAATAATAATAATCCTATGCCCAACGGATGGGATATCGTTAATCAGAAGATATATCCAAGCACGGCACGGGTAAACATCTGGGATCCGGCGAATCAGAAAGATCTGCAATATGCTGAGTTAATTATCAAGTAACTCGTGTGAGACTGTTCTCTCTATTTTTTAATTTTTCTCACCGATAATGGGATTAATCCCTGAGTCTTACCTTCCATTTTACCGATATGAACTATGTGTAAACGCTCACAGATTTTTGACCCGACATTGTATTACCATTTCATTAATGAAGCCTGTTGCGAATCAGCATAGCGGTTTCATGGTTTTATAGGTCCCCTGTTAGTTATACATTATTGGAGACAAAATGAATACATCTAAATAATTCAAGTGATCATTTTGGTATTGTTACTCTTTGTACGGGGAATGTCCATGTGGAGAAAAACACTACTTGTAACCTTTGGGATACTAATCATATCCTCCTTAATTTCAGGTGTAACTGCAGAAAAAGTAGGAAATCAAACCGGAGAACAATCTGATAAGTTTTCCTATGCCTGTAATCAGCCGTATGCAATATGTGACACCGCATTTTGTATTCCAGACCAGGACGATCCTACAAAAATGCGTTGCTCCTGTACTGTTGAAAATGGAACATCTATGGGAAAACTGCCTTGTAATGAGTGGGATGCCGTCGGGATGTATTATGATAAAAATGGGGGACAATGGATGATCAAAGGAGGGTATGCAGTTGGGCAGGTCACCTCCACCTATTCATTCATTGATGCTGCACCCATTGAAGGAAATGAGATTGATCCAAATAATACCCCGGCAGATTACACCGGCGATGTGTATCTAAAATCCTGTTCAAACAAAACCGGGGACGGAAAGTACGCAGATTGTTGGAATGCACCCTGTACTGTCCTCCCAGTAGATATAAATGAAGATATCAATACGGATCGGGTTGCTTCATCATATGCGGTCTGTGACTGTGGTCTGGTTGAAAACTTATCCGAATGGAGTATTGCAGTACATGGAGCGGATAATTGTGAAAACAAAACCCTCTGTAATGATTACATCATATCCGGTGAACCAATCAATATGTCAAAAGTAGGCGTATTGAAACTGAGCAAGTATTTAAAAGATAATCCCGGAGTGGATCCATCACAACCATATAAAGAAGGATTCTGTGAGGATTGCACCAGTTGTGCATCCAACACGAGTACCGAATCCTCTTAAAACCTCTTTTTTTTACGGTCGAATGTTATTTTGGTGATGATCCCTTCCTGGTATTGAGTTATGAACACGAGTCCATCCAAATATGAAAAATACCTTCCCTTGAATAGATATGTTCACAGGGACCGCATTCGGACCACTTCCGGGTTTTTCCTGACAATAGTTTTTTCATCATTTTCCATGACGTTTTACCAAAAGATGAGTTGATGATCCGTATGGCATACCAAACGGTGAGAGGATTATCCTCTCATCCAACTCACAATCCCGCCCAGTCTGCTCATGTGATCCATGGAGACTCCGGCAAGCGAGACCGGATCCATCGTAATCGTTCCTTCCTCGTTCTCTTTGAGGGAAGATATCACCATTCCGGCAAACTCAAGTGATTCCTCTGCCAGGAATCTGTACTTCCTGTACAGCAGGTACATCCCTGCCCCGTTCAGGATTGCTGTACCGCACGAGATCCCGGTGATCACCTCAAGGATCATACCCTCCCCCCGTAGCGGACCATATCGTTAACCGTCATGTTTCCGGTGACAAACCCTCTCCCTGAAAAGGTCCTGTTCTCCCGGCTTCCTGATCCGAAGAGCAGCATACCTGACCCGTTTACCGCGGTCAGTCCATCCAGTTCTGGCCCGATTGTCCGGGATGCATCAAGATCCCCATGATGTAGAATTCCTGATACCACGAGCGATGATTCCCCGATCTCATGCTCAAATGGTGCCTGCAGGAATGCGCAAAGTTCGCGAATCCCGGGCTGGATAAGTCGTGCTGATGCTGAGTCAGTGTAGAGGAGCGATCCGTCGCTGTGCACGGCTAGATCGGTCTTCATATCCTCTTCTCCGGTTATCGATCTGCTCACCAATCCCGGACCCTGTGTCATCACCCGGGAAGCAAACGATCCGTTTTCATCAGAACCCGATCCCGTCAGCATGATCGACCCGTCTGACCTGACGGTCGTGGAGAGATACTCTGCCCCGACACATCCGGCAAGCACGAGAAACAGCAGCCCGGCGATGCAGCACCCTCTCTTCATGTTCTCCCCCTGAACATGCCCGATGAGGTGATTATGCCAGGACTGCAACGGTATCAGCCCAGGATTCAAGAGCGGTCCTGATTGCATCGTTCTCGTAACTTGAGAGTGTGATACTGTCCCGTTTGAAGATCACTGAATAGAGTTCACCGCTGGTTGCATGACACTTGAGTGTACAACTGAAGGTGTCCTCCGATGAATCACGTGATGCACTTACTCCTGACCCCATCGCGGTTGTGATAGCAGCATTACCGGTGATCTGAGTGACTGTGGTGTTAACTGCTGCCATGGTCGGACCCCTGACCGGGATGGCTCCGATCTGTTTCGCTTCGGTATTCTCGTACACAATCGATGCAGCATATGCTTCCTTGCTCTTCTCAACCGCAGGTTTGGCAACTCCTGCAGACTCGTACGGTGTGCAACCCCACGGGTTGTTCTCAATGATATCCTGAATAATTGAGCTGAAAGTCGTGTAGTCTGCAATCGGTGCAGTCAGCTTTCGTACCGCTGACTTGACGACGCTTTTTTGCGTGAAATCCCCCATGTCGTTTCCCCTGTCGCATGGCCTGCGACACTATGTGGTAGGTCGTACAGTAATAAATCGTTCCGGATGGGGGGTAAAACAGGGCTCATAAATCGCTTCAATCGCTGAACGGACGTGCAATGAGATCTCCCGCATGTACATATGGCCTCCCTATTCGATCTCGCCGGTGTCAGTATCATATGCGCAGTACATCTGGTTAACCTCTGTTCCAAAAAACGAGAATCCGTGTTTAATAATAAAGCTTTCTCTTAAACTGAATTCTCAAACCAAAAGATTTAGAATTACAATAAAGCTACCATGTGACATTGTCCTGAGTTCAGGACAAAGCGGCCATAACAGAAGAGCATCATCACAAAAGGTGTCAACATGAGACTAGAAGGAGTCAGATGAAATGGGTATACTCCCCGTCGGTTACTCAAGCTTGCAGGCAGATTAACGCGGGGAGTAATCATGTATTATCGGCAATTCGGTTAAGTATATCCATCCCGAATGGTGGAACGGTGATTATGTTCAGGATGAAGATCCTGAATCGTTCTCGGTGCGGTAATGGTTCACGAAACGTGATAACGGGGGCGATATGAGACTCATTCCCGTGTATCATACTATCCGGACAGCCGAATATGCAGCCAGAGAATCAATCGAGTCACGCGGCTTTCACGTGGCCCGGATTACCGAACGACAGAGTGGCAGGAGGATTCCGTTTCAGTTGATCGCATGGAATGGAGAAGGCAGGCTGATATTCATCAAACTGCGTTCGTTTCGGGGAAGAAACACACCCCAGGCGATTCACGATGAGATAAGGAATCTCACCCTCATCCGTCGTACCGGAGAGTATCCCGGGGAGATCCAGTACTGGATATTTGAAAATCTGTACTGGAAACGGTATCAGATCTATGTCGGTGGAGCGCTCTGCATCAGGGAGGAGTGTGACGCCACCTTCTGACTCCCGTGCTATTTATGTGTACGTATGCACGGTTCAGCACGGTGAAGCATCCGGCATTGGATCGGGATGCTCTGAAAGAGGGAGAAGGATGTGTGTCAGGTCATACTTTCACCGGAATCTGATTCTGATCAGAAGTGTTCTGCAGGATCAGACGGTCATCAGACCTGTCATGCGGAGTATGTATGGCTGAAGATCCTCATCTTTGCATCAGATCTGGTCTTGGTCTTCTGTCGGTTCCCGGCAGGGTGATCGAGATCAGGATCATCCGTGATGACGGGGTAGGTTCGGGGTACTTTGACGACCATGAGAAAGCTGCTTCTGCCCTGCTCTCGTTTGATAGCGATTCTCATGTGACGGGGATCTATGTCACCCTGAACGAGGTGAACCCTACCCTGCTTGCACGACGGGCAAACCGGATCAAGTTCAGGCTCGGCAAGAAGGATTCCAGTACGGGTGATAGCGATATCATCTCCCGCAGGTGGCTGCCGATCGATATCGATCCGGTCCGTCCATCAGGGGTCTCATCATCTGAGCAGGAGCATGCAGATGCTCTCTCACGGGCAGATTCCATCGCTGAATTTCTCACCGGTATCGGATGGCCACGACCGATTATTGCAGACTCGGGTAACGGGGCACACCTGCTCTATGCTATCGATCTACCGAACGACGATCCGAGCAGAATACTGGTAAAATCGGTGCTTGATTCACTTGACTTGCGGTTTTCAGACTCCAGGTGCAAGGTCGATATCTCGAACTCAAATGCATCACGAATCTGGAAGGTGTACGGGACGATCTCGCGGAAAGGCGATAATCTCCCTGACCGTCCGCACCGGCGATCCAGAATCCTCTCGGTTCCCGAAGATCAGGGTTCACCTGATTGTGTGGTCAGCGGTGAACAACTGCAGTCACTGGTCTCCATGCTGCCGGTCACCGCCCTGGTTTCAGAGCAGAACCGAAGCAATGGTCAGGTGAGAACGTTCGCAGAAGGTGGGATCGATCTTGCATCTTGGCTCTTTGAGCATGGTCTCTCCTGTACTGAGAAGCCATACGGAAGCGGTCGTCTCTTTGTGCTTGATGACTGTCCGTTCTCTTCGGCCCATTCTGACGGGGCGTATGCGATTCAGTTCGCGAACGGTGCTATCTTTGCCGGATGTCATCATGATTCGTGTGGTAGCGGAACCCAGCGGTGGCCCGAGCTTCGTGCCATGTTTGAGCCAGGGAAACCTGATGTTGAGACACGTCTGGCGAGGATGAGATCAGAGCGGATCAGGGCAAAGAACGAGGCAGAAGGGCGTTGCCGTCCGACAGAGTATGAACTTGCACAGGCACGTGCTCAGTACGAGGAGTCATGCTCTGATGCCGGAGCAGAAGAGGCAGATGCCCTCGAAGATCCTCTCGTGACCGAGACGGTTCTTTCCCGGTGCACCGGGATCCTTGAGTCAGAGGATCCCCTCTCGTTTCTTCTTAAGACGTTTGCATCTGTTCACGAGGGCGATCTGACGGTTGCCGAGTGTCTCGTTCACTCGCTTGCATCCAGATCGGTGATCAACAGCAAAGGGCTGCATGTCTCTATCACCGGTGAGTCAGGGAAAGGCAAATCCCATGCCATAGAGATGATGATGAGTCTTGTTCCTCAGCGGTTCCGTCTTGAGGGCCGGATGAGTGACAAGGCCCTGTTTTACATGGATGATCTCTCATCTGGGAGCGTTATCACACTCGATGATGTGAGCCTCTCCGACCAGATGCAGGAGATCCTCAAGGGTGTGACGACCTCGTTTCAGAAGCCGTTTATGTACCGGACGGTGAACAAGGACCGGAAGGCACAGATCTGCATGATTCCTGAGCGGTGTGTCTGGTGGATTGCAAAGGTTGAGGGTCCTGGTGATGACCAGGTCTTTAACCGGATGCTGACCTGCTGGATCGACGACTCGGAGGAGCAGGACAAACGTGTGCTTGACCGGACGCTCTGCAGTGCAGAGAGTCTTCCTGATGTCACCGGTCCTGAATCAGAGGAGGTGCTTGTCTGCAGGCAGATCTGGGAGTCTCTCTCACCGGTCTGGGTGGTGATTCCGTATGCAACGAAGATCAGGTTTCAGTCGGCAGAGAACCGGAGGAATCCTGATATGCTGCTCGATCTGATCAGGACGAATGCTGCTCTGAATCAGTGTCAGCGTGAGTCGAAGGAGATCGGGTCTGTGAAGTGTGTGATTGCGAACCGTGATGACTTTACACAGGCTGCACGGCTCTATGCGACGCTGAACGGTGAGACCGGAGCCCAAGCAAATAAGCTGACGAAGCGTGAGAGTGTCCTTATAGAGGCGTTTACGTCATTGGATCAGTCAGAAGTGACGATTGCCGAGCTTCAGCAGGTGACCGGGATCTCGAACTCTTCTGTTGGAAAACTGCTTCACGGGTATCATTCGTATGGGAAGACCTACTCTGGTCTGCTTGATAAGTGTCCGGCTGTCTCGTTTCTTGACCGGACGGTGACGAGTGGCGATGAGGGTTGCTCGACGATGCGGAGATCCCGGGTGTATCTCTGGGATGCGGTGTTGTATGATGCCTGGGAGAAGGGCGGGAGTGTCTGGCTTGGTGATGATGACGGGGGAGATGATCCTGATTCTGATGGTTCTGATTCACATCCCGATGATAGGCCTGACGCCTCTGTAGAGCCGGTTTCAGATACGGCGATGTCGTTTTCTGATGTGAAATCCAGAAATTTTGGTAAGATTTCAGGTCTTCCTGATCGTCGCAGGTGCAGTGTCTGCGGGAAACGTCCGACACAGTATCAGGAGCGTCTTTCTCGTGGGAGTTCTGCGAAGATTGTGCGGATGTTGTGTGCTTCGTGCTATCATCGTGCAGTCTCCCGGGAGGTTTCGTCGATTCTTCCTCTTCCCGGAGTTATCGAGACAAAGTCGCTTGTGAGACGAACAGTTCTGAGTGGGCGATGTCAGGTCTGTGATCGAAAGACTGCTGTCTGGTCAGATCCGGATGCACGAGTTCACATCTGCGATCAGTGCTATCAGAGGCTGATTTCAGCTGAGCCAGACCCCCATGTTTCTACTCCAGGTCCTCCGTAGATAACTTATATTCTAAATTTGTGGCAGGTTTGGGGAAGTTGTACTGTATAGTGTCAATGTAATATTATGAACAATTTTGTGGTGTGATGAGTACTATGAGTGAATTTATCGAGCGAGAGAAGACCTGTTCCGGATTTGAACTCTGTGGACGGATGATCAGGGAAGGTGATTCCCTGGTGGTGTTTATCGATGAGGTTGGACGGTTTGAGATCCCGGGAAATGTTCTCACGGTGACTCTTGCCGGTCTTGGAAACGGAAAGTTTTCGTGGGGAAGAGTCCAGCTCTCTGATAGTGGCCGGGGGCTGTACCTGGATATCGGAGGAGTGAGTTATGCAACTCCGGTTGCCAGGGTGAGAGCAGTTATGGAGGGGAAGAACCGGAAGGGTCCCATTAGTAAAATAAGATGAAAATGCTCCGCATTTTCATTCCTATCTGGTAGGATTAAAATGGTAGACGGTTGATCGGCTATTGAGAATTTCATAGTCACTTGCCGATCAGGTTAGTTATGCAGAAGTTCCTGAGATCTGCGGTTGAACCTGAAGGTAACATAAATCGGAAGGGTTTTTCTCTTCCGGTTTTATGGATCTCAAGAGTATCAGTCCCATATAATACAAAGGATGAGATCTTATTCAAGGGGATATTCGCATGTTTGTTTCCATTTACGGGAATGAGTTGTAGTCTTTTATTTGTCAGAAAAAGATATCCTTTGAAAACTTTAGTAACTGGGGCTGTTTCTTAATAGCGATTAAGACAGTAATGTAATCTCATTTATGAGAATCAAGACAAAAGCAATTGACCAATTTACCTTTTTTCAAAATAGGATCGATAATACGTGTTTAAACATTATAATTCCTGATAAAAATTTGCCATGCATTTGATAAACAAATCGCAAATTTTAATGTATAAAAGGTAAAGGAAAAACTATGATTGGTCGATGGAGTACATTAAAATTTATTGGAGTCTTTTTCTGTATTTTACTTCTATTAACAGGATCATCCGTAACATCTTCAAAATCGGTGTCAACTTCTGAAGCGATATGTGATTGTTCAGGAGATACTTACAATTGCAAAGATTTTCCTCTGCCCAATGGTGCAACTGGTCAAGATTGTTTTAACTATTGTAAAGTTCAGGGAAAAGGAGACATTCACAAGCTGGATCGAGATAATGACGGTTTAGTATGTGAGACGAACTAATTCTTGCCCAAATTAAAAAATTCTAGGATTAATAGAAGCAGCCAATGAGGAGATCTTGTTTGGTTATTTCCCAAAAAACTGATACAAATCCCTTTCTTCATGTTCTTTATCTAATATTTACAGATTATTGATTACATTTCAGGCACCGGCCTTTGTGTACACAGATAAGGCCGCCACATGTGGGGCAGGTGTACTTTGCAATCTGGGTCGCGAGAAACGAGTCCATTCCTTTTTCCTTGATCTCATTCAGGTTGTCTAGCATGCTCATTGCGTACTTTGTCTGGTACCAGGTATCAATTCAAATCCGATACTTCTCAGGACAGAGAACACATCCCATACCAGGGTCATATGTTGAATCGCTTCTGGTTTATTTTTCAGGTATCTGACCGCTGAAATACCTTCAAATGCCTCTCCTTACCTGATTATCTCTTCTATCATCAGGCGGTGCAGAATTTCATATACAACTGGATGAGGAATGTACCCCTGAATATCTCCGGTTTCAACACGATAGACGAGGTCTCTGCAAACAGGTCCCAATCGTGGGTGAGGAGCAGTAAGGTATACAAAAATGTTGGTATCAACAATTACCCTTGTGCCGGAGGGTATGTCTTTGATATTATTCAAGGATGTCACTTTCAGCAATCTCTTCAATTACTGATTCATTTTGAATCTGAAATACTCCATAAATCCGGTTAGTAAGGCTTGAACTGGGAGGTATCGGGCACGAGACTGGATCTTTTGCAACAGATGGGGCGTTAGAAATTCCTTCGCCAGTCATAGTACACTTCTAATTGTTCTGATCTGTTATCAATCTCCTCTGAATCTGATATCTACACAAGGATACGGTATCTTAACCTGGATTCTCGGGTAATACTATTATATTAGATGTGGGTTTTCCCGGTCTGTCGAAAGGGTTAGGTGAGCAGAGTGATATACGATCTCTCATTATTCAGGGCTCACAGGTCAGGCACCGGCCTTTGTGTACGCAGATGAGTCCGCCACATGTGGGGCAGGTGTACTTTGCAGTTTGGCTTTTGAGAAACGAGTCCATTCCTTTTTCCTTGATCTCATTCAGGTTGTCCAGCATACTCATTGCGTACTTTGTCCGGTACCGGGTGTCCAGATGTTTGAGTTTTTTGCATGGCATATCAGGACAGTCATAGCAGAAATGAGCTGGGCTGGTTCTGATGGTTTCACAATTTTTGATGAAACAGTTCTCACAGGATTTGGCATTCTTCGGTGTTTTATCTCTGCATCCCAGACACTTGTTCTTCGGTCGTTGGAAGGCCTGGCATAATGCACAGTTCATGCCACATGGGGCGATTAGGTCTGGTTGGATCATGGTTGTGAGCGGGATATTAGGTGTTTGAGCGGGACGAATCCTCTCTTTATCCGGTGTCTGTTTTTTGATTTAGGGATGATCCGGTTGTTGTTGGATCACCGGGCGGGAGAGCGGGAGATCCAGGTATGCAGAGATGTGTGATCATGGGGGCGGGTGGTGGCTCTATGATCTTATCTTCCCGCTCTATTATTATAATTATTATTATTCTTAGTTAGATCTATGTTTAGAGAAAGGGGTGTTCGGGAAAAGCGAGCGGGGGTTCCCGCTCCGGGAAAGGATTGGGGTTTTTGTCCCGCTCTCCCATACTGATACCAATCAAACGTTAGATGGGTTGTTTGATCCCAATCTGATTCGGGGATTTATTCACTGTTGGAAAAATGACGGGTATTATCCCAAATCAAAACAACCGTTTCATCCATTAGCAATGGGGATCATTATCGTTCAACATCTCTGCTAGTACTCCCTTAATAAACCCATTTTTCCCGTTCAGGTACCCGTCGATATCATGAGGATACAACCTGGCCAATTTTTGTTTAAGCCTTTCATACTCCCGGGCAGTATCTGGGTGTGACCTCAAATAATCCCGAAAAGCGATATGCTCAAGATATCCTTTACCATCTTTAGGGCAGACATACAGGTGATAGGGCATAAATTCGTCGTTAAACCTTCGTTTGAATGCTTCCCTCCCTTCAATCCCAAGATTTCCCTCATGATGAAACCCGGCATGACCAAGGCGTTCGATAATTGCCGGAAGGTAGGTCATGTCCTCTATCACCACGTCGATGTCGATGATGGGTTTTGCTCCAAGCCCGGGAACCGAAGTACTTCCGACATGCTCAATCCCGATGATCTGATCCCCGATATATCCTGATATCATTGCTTTGATCTTCAAAAATTCGTGAGCCCATCCGGGATCAGCCTGAGCTATTGTTATTGTTCTCATACTGGTGAAACGATCCTATAATTTCTTACGATGATGAAATCAAAATATGCATAGTTGACATCAGTTCACTTAACCAGGAAACTTGTTGACAAATAGTGAATGATTTATGAAATTATGTTTCCCATTCATGTAACTGTCATCTCATATGGCACAACCTGGTCATTTGTCATCTCATATTTCGGACAGCATCAGGATGTGGCCTCAAATCTTCTCATTGTTATGATTACGATACCCTCTCCCTCCCTTCTCCCTTCGATCTCACTCATGACCAAACCAGGCATGGTCCAGGCGTTTGATACCTTCTTCATGCCCGGTCATCTTCCTATGCCATATTAATATGGGCTTTACCACATCCCCGATCCCGATGATCGGATCTCTGATATACAAATTTGTGCAAGTGGTTCTTGCACAATTAATCCCGGTGATTCCTGTTTCTTGTACTCTCTGAAGAACGGGAGATCCAGGTATATAATGTGATGTGATCATGGGGGCAGGTGGTGGCTGTATGATCCTCTCTTCCCGTTCTATTATTATAATTATTATTATTCTTAGTTAGATCTTCATTTAGTGGATGGGTTGTCCGGGAAAAGCGAGCGGGGTCT
>NZ_JAJRBM010000117.1 GCF_028679455.1 Methanospirillum sp.
CATGCAAAATGTGACTCATATATACACAACCAAAGGAACCTACTCAGTGAGGCTCTTGGTACAGAACAGTCTCTCATCAGGAAACATGGAAAAGAGCGAGTATCTATCTGTCAGGTAATCCCAGAGATTACATCATAAATCTTCTTTTTTATATTTTACGACCGCTTATTGCATTTGCATCAAACCGGAATGATAATTACATTATAATTAAAGCATATTATTTAGTAATTTGAGTAGATTCCCATCATTACCTGGTTCCAGAATTACTGGTGGATGAAGTTATACATGGGGGGAGATCTGGATGAAACAAAATGAGGAAAAAAGGGACCTGAAGATCAGCGGCAAAATATTCATACTGTTCTGCGGCCTGGTAATAGTCCTTGTTTGGGGGGTGGTTTCTGCTGATGAACCGGTTTTGTCAGGGAATACATCGGTAAGCATGTCCAAAAACTACACGTTGAACCATTCACCGGAAGCAGAATTCCGATATATACCTGAAATGGATGAACCTGACTTTGAAATAAATAATTTCCATCCTGAACAATGGGTGACTGATAATAACACAGTTCTTTCAGTGAATATAACTGAATCATCTGTTTCAGAACAATTCAGGAATAATGTATTGGAAGATGCTGATGAATCAGGTAAAAATAATACCAGTACAGAACTCACCTGGCAAAAATGCTTCGGGGGATCCTCTAACGATGAGGCGCATTCACTGATTCAGACGTTTGACGGAGGTTATCTGATTATTGGAAGTACCTATTCAAATGACGGGGATGTCACTGATAACCACGGATCTGCTGATTACTGGGTCGTAAAAAAATCCTCTTCCGGAACCATCGAATGGGAGAAATGTTTTGGCGGATCAGATTATGATTATGCATCTTCAGCAGTCCAGGCGAGCGATGGTGGTTATCTGATCGTCGGATATACCTATTCAAATGACGGGGATGTCACTGATAACCACGGATCTGCTGATTACTGGGTCGTAAAACTTACTACCTCCGGTGCCCTTCAATGGGAGAAAAGTTTCGGTGGATCTTCAATGGATTTTTCCCGGTCAGTGATTCAGACTGCTGACAATGGGTACCTGATTATCGGATATACCTATTCAGATGACGGGGATGTCACTGATAACCTCGGATATGCTGATTACTGGATTGTAAAACTTACTACCTCCGGTGCCCTGGAATGGGAGAAGAGTCTTGGGGGTACTAATTTTGATGGTGGACAATCAGCTATCCAGACTGATGATAATGGGTACCTCATTGCAGGGTATACGAGTTCAGATGATGAGGATGTCACTGATACCTATGGAGCAATGGATTACTGGGTCGTAAAAATATCCTCTTCCGGAACCATCGAATGGGAAAAGAGTTTTGGAGGGTCAGATGATGATTTAGCGCGAGCATTGATTCAGACTGCTGATAACGGGTATCTGATCACAGGATATTCAAATTCACATGATGGGAACGTTACCGGAAACCATGGGATTTATGATTACTGGGTCGTAAAACTTACCCCCTCCGGTGCCCTGGAATGGGAGAAGAGTCTTGGTGGATCTTCATTGGATTATTCCCGGTCGGGGATTCAGACTGCTGACAATGGATACCTGATCGCAGGGTATTCAAGTTCAAATGACGGGAACGTTACCGGAAATCATGGGAGTAATGATTACTGGGTTGTGAAACTTTCTCCGTCCGGCACCCTGGAATGGGAGAAGAGTCTTGGCGGGTCTTCTACGGAGTTGGGGCATTCTGTAATTACGGCCTCATCCGGGGAATATCTGGTCGGTGGATATACCTACTCCGAGGATGGAAATGTGGTAGGAAATCATGGTCTTTCTGATGTATGGCTCACGCTGATAACCGCCAGGTATCCGGTTAATGCCACCGTAGATTCATGGACGATTGCCTATCCTGGCGGAAACCGGTCATACATCGAGGGAAAGAATGCCACATAC
This sequence comes from Methanospirillum sp., assembly GCF_028679455.1. Classification (GTDB taxonomy): domain Archaea; phylum Halobacteriota; class Methanomicrobia; order Methanomicrobiales; family Methanospirillaceae; genus Methanospirillum. Next base: position 1,967 of record NZ_JAJRBM010000117.1, read on the forward strand.
CTGGCACAGGCCAAACCGGGTGCTGACCTTGTAAACGTCTCGGTCGATGACGTACTGGTTGGCTCGGTAAGTAACTGGACGTTCTCAACGATTGCCGGGAATCACACCTTTGCAACGTTCGGCCAGCCGACTCCGGGACAGGTGCATGCTTTCTTTACTCTGAATACCACCCGGGGAGCATCTCCCCTGACGATTTCGTTCACGAATCAGTCGCTTGGAAACCCGACTTCGTTCTCCTGGAATTTTGGTGATGGGGAGAGATCAACCGATCAGGATCCAGTCCATACCTACACAATTCCCGGAACTTACTCAGTCACGCTGAAGGCAATGAACGATCTGACCGGAGGTATTGCGACGCTGAATAACGCAGTGACCGTAACCGCTGGCGTGATTCTGTCCCCGACACCGACTCCGGTTCCAGGAACAATAACAGTATCATTCTCGGCTGACCAGACCTCCGGGACTGCTCCCTTACAGGTAACGTTTATTGATACCTCATCCGGAAATCCAACATCTTGGTTCTGGGATCTCGGAGACGGGAGTACTTCAGTCATGCAAAATGTGACTCATATTTACACAACCAAAGGAACCTACTCAATCCGTCTCTCGGCACAGAACAGTCTCTCCTCTGGCAACGTAGAAAAGAGCGGATACATTACCGTCACGTAGCTGGTAACGTTCCGTTCATATTCTATTTTTAGTAATCACAAGGAGGCTCATCTCTTCAGGATATTCAGAGAAGTGCCAGATAACTATAATCCTACGAAAAAAGTAAAAACCTTGAATTCTATTCATACATTACCGTACTCCAGGTTTAATCTCTGAACCTCAGGGTATGTAACTCATGATTCAATGATCTATGACTGATAATTCTGAAGATGAACGGAAAAAAATCATCGGCCTCGGATCTACATCTCACCGGAAGAGTTACTACCCTGAATTACTGGAGCAGATCACCGAACTGAAGCAGAAAAACGAAGAACTTCAGGCAATAAATCAGGAACTCATAGCTACTGAAGAAGAACTCCATCGAAACTATCGGGCTCTTGAAAGTAGAGAACAGGAACTGCTGGAGAGTCAGGCCCAGTTCAAGAATGTACTGGAGAATTCGATAGTTGCCCTGTACAAACAAAATTATCAGACTGGTACCTATGAATACGTCAGTCCGGCAATCACTGCAATAAATGGGTATACTCCTGAAGAAACGATGAAATTCTCATTTGATGCATTTTATGCAATGATTCATCCTGATGATCGGCTCCAGGTAATAGAGCAAATACGTACAGTAATAATGAAGGGCGGTGGCACCTGCCTTCTTGAATACCGATACATCCACAAAAATGGTCAGGAATTATGGTTAAAGGATATCTCGCGGATTGTGGTTGATGAATCAGGCAATCCCCTCTATAGTATCGGTAGCATTCAGGACAATACTGAACTGAAAACAATAGAAATCATCGCCAAAAAAGCACAGGATAAACTAGCATATTTAAATAACGTTACCTTTCAAGCGATTACCAACACAAATTTTGCCTTGATAGGATTCATCCAGTTGATCAGTGAAGGAAATGAGGATGACAATCTAGGATCATATATTACGACTGTTGAGGAGTTAATCAGGAAGAGCGATACCATCCTCCAAAGTGTGAAAGAGTATCAGCAGATAGGAACCCAGCCTCCAAAATGGCATGATGTATCCCTGACCATGCTCATCGCCCTTTCTCACCTGAATCTCTCGCATCTCACCCGGACTATGACAGTTGAGAACCTGGAATGCTATGCAGATCCCCTGTTGGAGCATGTCTTCTACATCATCTTTGAAAATATTATCGATCATAGTATGCAGGCAACCCATTTGTCACTGACATACCAGGAATACTCAGAGACACTGTCCCTGTTTATCGAAGATAACGGAAAAGGCGTTCCTGAAGATAAGAAAATATTAATTTTTGAGAAAACTTATCACAGGAATAAAGGGATGGGGTTGTTCCTTGCCAGGGAGATCCTTTCCATCACCGGAATCTTCATCAGGGAGTGTGGAGAGCCTGGAAAAGGAGCACGATTTGAACTCGTTATTCCGGCAGCAGGATACCGGATCAAAGCGGGAGAAAATCCAGACCACGGGGAATAATTGTTCTTTTCTTCTAACCTTTGGAGATATGAGGCACGGGATCTTTCTTCCCAAAGCCGCCTGACAGTAAGTATAAAAATGGAGACGGAGAATGAGTGTGTCAGCAGTTAGACCTCACACGGATCATGGCAAAGAAGATATTGATTATTGATGATGAAGCGGTATTCAGAGAATTGATGAATAATGCTCTGACTTCTTATGGATATCAATGTATCATTGAAGATAACCCGGTAGACGGGATACTCCGACTCAAGGCAGAACCATGTGATCTGCTCCTCCTTGATATCATGATGGAACCCCTTGACGGATGGGACACCCTTGATCATATCAAAGCCCTGCCACATGGCCGTGATACCCCCATAATCATGGTATCAGCAAAGAAGCTGCAGGCAGATGAAGTCATCAGGTACGGTGAACAAGTTGATGGATTCATTCCCAAACCATTTGTAGATACAGAGTTTACCGATACAATCACAGATTTTTTCTCTTGGAAAGAGTCCCTGTATGCTGCGGTAGAGGCAGCAAAAACACAGGGCGTCCCCGATGAAATATGTTCACAGTGGGTTCAACTATCCAGACAGATTGTGGCGATTACCCAATTAAAAGAAGCAGTCGGCTCATTTTGCCTTCCTGAGGAAGGGTTAACCGGAGAACAATGCCTAGCCCATAAAATAAATCTTATCAACCGGTGGATCACTGAAAAAAGTAACGAACGTAATGCATTGTCAAGCCGATACCCAATTCTCACCGAAGGACTAACCAATCAGGAATCGAATGTGGCTGACAACTAATCAGGATTCGATACCGAATGTATACCTACTATGAGGTGCGGACCTTTTTGCCTTCACCATCACAGGTTAAATCAGAGAATCATAGGCACCATCCCACTTTTCGACCTATGAATGTAAAAATCAGGATCAGACCAATAACAGATAGTATCATGGAGGCGAAAAAGCAGCCTGAAACCCGGGAGTCAATTCACCTGCCTGCATCATATGAGCAGGGACCGATCACAAACCCAAAAACAGAAGAGTGAATTACACCTCAAGCAAGACAAACAGGGTAACGAAATCAAGGGTCATACCCCCAACCTGCGATCCCAGATATGAAGTAACCATCCAGACCCAAGTGTCACACCAATTATTCCACCCACAACCTGAATCACCCTGAATCTAATAAGCAGTTTAAACCAGGGAGCCATCCCACAGAATGAAGAGCCGAGCATTGATTGCTTGCCCAATCAGAAAGAACGTCCAATATCCCCCATATTTCGATCCCCACCACTGCCGGTAGCAGACCAACCAGAATGATCAGATATGCAGTCACCACCCAGGAGGCAGGAACCGCTGACACATCAAAAATTTAGCGATGCCAGGGAGAGCAATATTGACAATGAGGACATCAAAATCCACCATAATAAACTAAGCGATACAACCAGGACGATAACTAGCCCTTATTCAGACATGTGTGATGAGC
>NZ_JAJRBM010000118.1 GCF_028679455.1 Methanospirillum sp.
GATCAGCCGGGTTTGTCGATACTTCCCTGATTGGATCACAGAACACCCTCAATTTTGCATATATTCTCTATCTCACACTCCGTGACCAGAAAGTTCCGGATAATGAGATAGAACAACATGTAAGGCACGGTTTGTGATGTCCATGCTTACCAGCAGGTATACTGGTTCTCCTGAATCCATGTTTGATTATGATATCAGACAGATCTATTCGTTGGGAATCGAGAAATATTCGGATTCACTCATCCGAGGTAAGATGTCAGATGCATTCTGGGATATCGAACTTCCTCAACAGATGACGAGTGCCGTTGTTTCCAGTCCCCATTTCCATTTGTATCTTGCCGCCCAGGTAAAGTTGCATGACAAAGGATTCCTCTCTCGGGATATTTCGGTCAGAGAACTTATTGAGCATCGTTCTGACCTTCATCATATCTTCCCCCGTGAATACCTGAAAAGAAATGGACTGACCAAGGGTCAGTATAACCAGGTTGCAAATTATGTCGTCTCCCAGAGCGAGATTAACATCGCAATCGGGAAGAAAGAGCCAAAATTGTACTTTAGTGAGATTATGGAGCAGTGCCAGGGTGGGGTTAAGAAGTACGGGAATATCACAACAGAAGTTGAACTTGCTGAAAATATCAGGATGAATTGCATTCCGGAGAGCATCAGGGGAATGACCGTTGCTGATTATCCGGAGTTCCTGAATCAGCGACGTATTCTCATGGCCCAGAAGATCAAAGAGTACTTCGGGAGCCTGTGAGATGGAAGTTCTCATAGAAATATCAGGAGAGTCAGGGCATGGCTGGTGATCTGAATGAATCATATGGCTCTCTGCTGACCGGGATCAAGGATCGGGTCAAGTCAGCCCAATATGAAGCACTTCGTTCAGTGAACCGTGAACTGGTCATGATGTACTGGGATATCGGGCATATGATCGCAGACCTTCAGCGTGAAGACAACTGGGGAAAGTCGGTTGTTAAACGATTGTCTGAGGATCTCCGGCTGGAATTTCCTGGCATGACTGGATTTTCAGTTCAAAACCTCTGGAGAATAGCGATTAACCACAGATTGCAATCTTTTTTTTTGACAATGTTTTCGATTTATCCAAAAATCGATTGGAAAAAATGACAAATACCTTGATATTTCATATATTTTCAATTCAAAAATCGATAGCTACCGCTATCCATTCACCTATGACAAAGACCATATATTCGATATAAATCGTAAGAAATGCAACTAAAAAGGCATTTAACGTTCACTCTTTCAACTGTTGTAACCATGACATGGCCGGCATGAAATACTCTTTTCATCACTGCGTATGGTCTTTCAACCAGTGAACGAACACGGGATATCGCTTTATTTCTTCGTTTCGATTTTATAGGCAGCGGATGATTACGAGTTGCTTTCGTCATCGTTTTATCCATTGAGGCTTTAACAGTGACACCAAAATACCCTCGATCCCGGTAAATCGTCTCTCCAGGTTCAGAAAGATCAACATTGCTGTCATGGAGACTTGCCGTTGTAGTCTCAAATCGTCGAATTATTTGTGTTTCCTTATCTACAACTGTGTGAAGTTTGTAGCCAAATTGTGATTTTTGTCCCTTTTTAGCCCAAGTTCCATCTCTTGAACGACGGGTTCTGGCTTCTTCTCCCCGAGGTTTATCTTGCTTTGCATGACCAGGATCTGAGGTGATAAAGGTTGCATCCTGGATCATTCCTCGCTTTATCGTTAATCCCATTTCATCAATTTGCCGCTGAAGTTCATCCCATATTGCTTTCTCTTTGTTGTACTTTATTAGCCGCTCTCGAAATCTCCAGATGGTTGAGCGTTCGGGTATTGAACCTGGTTTCCCAAGAAAGATGAAGAATGACACACGATCCAAGGCCTGTCTTTCTAATTCATAATCTGATAAACCATACCATTGTTGCAGGATTAAAAGTTTGAGAAGAATGACCTCATCCGTGTGAGGCCTTCCCCCATACAATGGATCATCCTGATAGATTTCAGAGAGGATTGGGCGAAATACTTCCCAGTCGATCATTTTTTCTATTTCACCCAAACGGTCCCCCAATTCTGCTAATTTTTCATATTGTTGAGAGAGGAAATAGGCAGTGAATGTCATAGTTAATATTCGATCTGCTGAGATAAAAACCTGTGTTTTTAGCTATTCTATCTGGTATATGCGTCAATTCTATCTCACGTATTCTGCTGATCCAAAACTCCAGCCACTGGTTGGAGAAATCAGCTGGACGAAACATCTGGTTATCATGGGGAAGTGCCATGAGTCAATGGAACGGGAGTTTTATATCCGGATGACCCGGAGACATGGCTGGTCAAAGAATATTCTGGTGTACCAGATTGAGAATCAGATTTATGAGAAGACACTTCTGAATCAGAATAATTTTGAAGAGACGCTCCCCGCTTCGATCTCGAATGAGGCACGACTCGCCTTGAAGGATGAATATACGTTTGATTTTCTCGAACTTGGGGCAGAGCATTCAGAACGCGAGCTGAAACGTGCGTTAATCTCCCGTATTGAGGAGTTTCTCCGGGCGATGGGAGGGTTATTCGCGTTTATGGGGAGCCAGTTCAGGCTTGAAGTGGATGGCCGGGAGTTTTTTATCGACCTCCTGCTCTATCACCACAGACTGAAATGTCTCGTGGCTCTGGAACTCAAGATTGGGGAGTTTGAGCCTGAACATGTCGGGAAGATGCAGTTTTATCTTGCCGCCCTTGATACCCAGATGAGAGAGGAAGGGGAGAACCCATCAATCGGGATCATCCTCTGTAAAGAGAAGAGCCGGACTATCGTGGAATATGCTCTTCGGGATGCGAGCAGACCGATCGGTATTGCAACCTACCACATTGTCAGTGAACTACCCCGGGAACTGAAAGGGCAGATACCCTGGCCTGAGGAGATTAGCCGGCTCCTGGAGGGGATCCGATGGAAGGGTTGCAGCCATATCCGGAGTATAAGGACTTGGGTGTCCCGTGGTTAGGGGATATCCCGAGTCATTGGGAGATTCTTCGGAGTGGGTTATTATTTCGTGAAGTAGTTGATACCGGGCATCCAAATCATTTGTTATTAGGATACCTGAATAGTTACAATCAAAGTTCTTCACCTCGTTCATACTCCCCCCGTTTGTCATGAGTGAATCCCGGTATATCACCAGCGAGGAACCTCCGAGTCGTTCATCCGGTAGTCTTCCAGGGTTCTGTCCTTAACAACGAACCAGTCGTTCCTGGTTGTCTGGTCCATGATTCCGACGGTATTAATCATGGTATCGATACTGAATACCTGCTTTTCCGGCATGGCCGGAGGAAGGAGGTCGGCTGTACATCCTTGATTCCCGGGAACACATAATGAGGTTGTGATGGCAGAGGGGTATGCAAAGATTATTCTCTAATTGAAGGCAATATTATGGAAATCAGAAAATTCCCATTCATCGTTATGTGTTTTAGCAACACATA
>NZ_JAJRBM010000011.1 GCF_028679455.1 Methanospirillum sp.
GGTTCATGCAATGAATTATCCCCCCGGGAGAGGGCCCCTTCATTCATGCAGATGGATGGACGTTCTCTCGGATTTGTCGATGACATCTTTGATGCAGTCAGGGAGGACAGGGCTCTTCAGCATATTGCTCATCCTGAACTTGTACTGCACGAATTGATTCGTGTGTTGAAACCGGGGGGGAGATTTGTTCTGTTTGAACCTGACTGGGAACTCTTCATCATTGCTAATTCTGCACACAACCTGACACGTTCAATTCTGAATTACTGGGCAGATCAGTTTATGAACGGATGGATAGGGCGCGAGCTCTATCAGATCTGTACCAACGCTGGTGTTTGTGAGGTTTCCGTGCTTCCCCGAACGATGATTCTTCATGATCTCCAGATCTGTGATCGTATATTCGGCATCAGGGAAACGGTCTCCCGTGCCTGTGATACAGGAGTGATTGCCAAAAACGAAGGATCCCGGTGGCTTGATGAACTTGAGGGTGCAGACCGCAAAGGCACTTTTTTCTCTTCGTTTACCGGGTATCTGATTACCGGAAAAAACGATGAGGTCTGTAACGCCCTGGCGTTCCCTCTTTTCAGGAAACTGCCATGCATCAGTATGGTATGGTGGTTTGTATGGGACCCTATGATTAAACTCATGTTAATCCCGTCTATCACCGTATAAATATTTCAAATCGCCTTGATTCAGAATAAGAAGAATAATTGAACTCCGTTTGGTGGGTCTTTTCAAATATTTAAATAAGCAGATACCAGGATAATGAGGAAACACTTCGGTGGTGATCCACCAGATCGATCAGAACCATCAACAGGACAAGGCAACGCCCCTGACCCGGGTTCTGTACCGATAGAAGGTTTCACAGGTATATGATAGTATGAAACGGAAAAGAATAGACAAGCCCCGCACAACCCTTCTCTATCTTGGCAGACCGGGAAGATCGGCGGGGATATGGTACTCGTATGGGTGTCTGAACCTTTGTTTCTTTCTGTCAGCAGGGGGTATGCCCATGTATGAGGCTGACATCCTTCATGATGGAACCAGAGGGTTACCCCGTGAGTCAATGCTCTGCAGGATTCCAACCTCCCATGCATTGGTTCAGGGGCTCACCCGGGTCAGGCCGGTTCAAAGCAGACCGGAGGATACGGTATGAGCAACAACCCTCCGGGGACAGAAGAGCAGGCACAAGATTCGCACCCAATCAGGTCGGCATGCGACCTGCTCTTTGCGCCCGGTCAGACTGTCGAAGTCAGGCTGTTAGGAAAATACGGAACGGCTTCAGGATTCTTTGACACATATGACCTCCTGGAGAGTGCGGTCACCCGGTTTGAAAACAGGGGGGAGTATGCAGGGATTTATGTCACGCTCAATCCGGTTAACCCTGACCTGCTTGCAAGGCGGGCAAACCGGATAGAGACAAGGCTCGGGCGAGATGAAAAGTCAGCAGCAGATAGTGACATCCTTTCCCGTCGATGGCTTCCGATTGATATCGATCCGGTCAGGCCGTCAGGCGTCTCTTCTACCGAAGAAGAGCACCATGAGGCATTAGCGAAAGCCAGCCGGATTGCGGCATATCTTACCGGTCTTGGCTGGCCGGAGCCGGTGATGGCTGACTCAGGAAACGGGGCTCATCTCCTGTACCAGATTGATCTTGAAAATGATGACACGACCCTGAAACTTATCAGGAATGTTCTCAAAACCCTGGATACCCTCTTCTCTGATGAGCGATCCAAGGTTGATACTTCGGTCTCTAATGCCGGCCGGATCTGGAAACTCTATGGGACTACCAGCAGGAAGGGAGATACCATCGCAGCCAGACCACATCGGAAGGCAAGACTTCTTTCAGTGCCTGACACCCCCGTTGTCGTCGCTGCAGAAAGGCTCATCCATCTGGCTGGAATGCTCCCTGATGAGCAGCAGGTACCCAAAGACAACCAGCCGGGGGCGACCATTGATCTTGGAGCATGGCTCAAAAGGCATGAGTTATCATGCGAGCAGAAACCATATGCAGGTGGGTCGCTCTTCGTGCTACATGAATGCCCGTTCTCGTCAGATCACCGGGACGGAGCATACGCAATTCAGTTCCCAAACGGTGCCATTTTCGCAGGATGTCATCATGATTCGTGTGGGGGAGGAACACAGCGGTGGGCTGAACTGCGATATCGGTATGAACCAGATAGAGTGCTGCGGGGAAAACGCATTTCTTCTCCATCTTCCTCTCCATCTTCGGCAGCTTCAGCGACTGTCGTGCCAGGACCGTCTCCGGAGGCTAAAACCCCCGGCTCCGCAACGCAGGAGTGTACTTCTTCCGGGTTCAAGGCTGATGTAAGCCGTATTCTTACCGATACGCACCCTTTGCGATACATGCTTGACACATTTACCCTGGATCACGAAGGGGATCTGACGGTTGCCGAGTCACTGATTATGTCGCTTGCTTCCCGGCTTGTGCTGAATAGCAAAGGGCTGCATGTCTCGATTACCGGTGAGTCAGGGAAAGGGAAGAGCCATGCTATCAGTACTGTGCTTAAGCAGGTTCCTCCTGCCCACCGGCTTGACGGCAGGATCAGCGAGAAGGCACTCTTTTACATCACTGATCTGAAGCCAGGGACCGTGATTGCTCTTGATGATCATGCACTTTCAGACCAGATGCAGGAGATCCTGAAAGGGGTGACCAGTTCTTTTCATCACCCGTTTGTGTACAGGACAGTCTCAAAGGATCGGACCGGACAGGTATGCACGATTCCGGAGCGGTGTGTCTGGTGGATTGCCAAGGTGGACGGTACCGGGGATGACCAGGTCTTTAACCGGATGCTCACCTGCTGGATCGATGACAGCGAAGAACTGGATCTTAAGGTTCTTGAGCGGAGTCTTTCCCATGCATGCAAGGGTCCTATCTGCGGTGAGCGTGAACGTGATGAGAACCTGATCTGCCAGGAGATCTGGAAGACTCTTGTTCCTGCATTTGTGATCATCCCGTTTGCAGATCGTATCAGGTTCGTGTCGGCAGCAAACCGGAGAAATCCGGATATGCTTCTGGATCTGATCAGGTCGTCATCGATTCTCATGCAGCAGCAGCGAAATGAAGAGGAGATCGATGAGGTACGGTGCATTTATGCGACAGAAGAGGATTTTACCGTTGCAGCACGTCTCTATACGGCCCTGAACGGGGAGAGCGGGGGTCAGGCATCGAAACTGACCAGGAGAGAGGCAGAACTGGTGACGATCATGCACCAGTCAGGCAGGCCGGAATATACGGTCAATGATCTCCAGACGCTTACCGGATGGAATAATAGTTCGATACACAAGCTTCTGAACGGATATTTGAGCAAAGGGCAGACCTATTCAGGGCTTCTGGCAAAATGTCCGGCTGTCTCGTTTTATGACCGGACTGTCACATCCGGCTCTGATGGAAAACACACACAGCGACGAATGAGGGTGTACACCTGGGATCCTGCTCTGTATCTTCCCTGGTCAGAGGGTGGTGTGGTCTGGCTTGCTGCCGAACAGAAGTCACCCGGCCCTGATGATACTGATCCGGGCGGCAGTGCGGCTGAAGATGGCATAATGCGGAACAATGCGGGAGGCTGCCGCCCGGAAATAGAGGCGCATCCTTCTTCAGATCTACAAATAATCAAAGATTGTACTAATAACGATCAGAGAGCGGCAGAGGACCAGGGTATGAAGCAGGGGATCTCACTCTCTGACACGGGTGATCATCAGGGTTCTGATCCCGGGAACTGCCGCATTGCCGCCCAGGGTGATCTGATACCGGCGAATGAAGGCGGGATTGTGGATCCGGGTGCAGATTTGAGAGTGGCAGATCAGCATACTCTGCCGCATGATGCCGCCACTGCCGACCGATCACCTGAGTCCAGGATCAGGGCTGTTGATTTTGTCGAAGTGGAAGGATGGCCCCAGAAAACTCCCTGTGCTATGTGCGGAAGTCCCTACACCAGGTACAGGGAACGAACCGTACATGCCGGATCCGGGCAACGGATGCTCTGTCCGGTCTGTTTTGAGGCTGCCCAGGTCAGGGAGTCCCTCTCTGTCCGGACGATTCCGGGTATCATTGATACGAGATCCATGCAGCACCGGAGCAGTCCGACCGGGAAGTGCTCGGTCTGTAGGATTGGGGCAGCAGTCTGGGTGGATCCGGGTCAGCAGATAGCTCTGTGTGAGACGTGTTACAACCGGGAACGGTCCGGAAAGAGAGAACAGTAAACGTCGGGAATAAACAGGAGACGCAGAATGATGGTTGAAATCCCCGCTTATAGCGGGGATGAACCTCCCAGGTTCAAAAGTCGATAAACCGGGGATCCTTGCCGCTTCCCGGATTATTTATCGGGGTTCGCCGTTGAGGACGGATTGAAACATGCTATGGTTACAAATACTACTATTGCATTTTGATTAAATCAGGAAGAGTTACTTTTCTTCTCTTCTCTTCTTTTTTCTATGGTTTTGAAATAATCTTCCGGATCATCTGGCAACCAGGTCTTTCGCTCACTGGTATAGTCGCCATATCCAGGGTCATAGATCTGAATAAACCGGACTGTATCAACCGGGCCTAACGTATTGATTAATGCCTTGATTCCTTCCTGCTGGATTTTAGATAATGTTTTAGTCTCCATTTACACCTCCCTCTAGCCAGATTACAGGATGAGCAATGGGAGTATTGAGTAACTGACTATTTCGTTTTGCTATCTGAAGTATCTGTTTGTCAGTGGTTAGGAAGATAGATTGTGCCCTTTCTGCACATGCTATGTGGATAGCATCCGCAGAATGGAAACCCATTGATTTCAGGACGTATGTTCTTTTTTTGATTTCGTTGTCAATTACTACATATTCACGGGATATTTGCATGATGGCATTGACTACATCCTTCTTGTGAGAGTTGCCGATTCGGCAGAGTTCATCATCAATCATCTCACTGCCGACGAGGATATACTGATTATGGCATCGTTTGAGGATTTCTTTTATTGATTCTGAATCCTGTCGTATTGTATATTGGTCCTGATTATCGAACGGTCTGCATAAACAGCAGACATCCAGATATATTTTCCTCATGTTTGTTTCTATTGCCTTAAGTCACAATTACCGAATACCTTCTCATGAAAAACCCGGTAATGAGAGACCGGGTTTTTCATCGAAAATTACTCCCGGATAGTTAGGTAACCGAAATGTACTCGCTCTTTTCCATCATTCCTGATGAAATACTGTTCTTTGTCCTAAGAGTGACCGAGTAAGTCCCTTTTGCATAATAGATATGAGTCACATTCTGTACCGTTGATATATTCCCATCCCCGAGATCCCAGATCCAGGATGTCGGGTTTCCGGTAGACTGATCGGTGAAGGTAACTTGTAGAGGAGCAGTTCCAGAAGTCCGGTCTGCTGAGAATGCGGTGGATATCTCTGCTGGTACCGGTGTCGGAGTCGGAGAGGGAACAACTCCGGCAGTCACCGTCACCGCTTTATTGAGCATTGCAATTCCCCCGGATTGGTCATTCATTGCTTTGAGCGAGACTGAATACACTCCCGGAGTGGTATACGTGTGGACCGGATCCCGGACTGTTGAAGTGGTTCCATCCCCGAAATTCCAGAAAAATGAGGTTGGGCTGCCGAGTGACTGGTTGGTAAACGCTATGGAAAGTGGAACTGCCCCCCAGGTCGTGTTCATCGAGAAGAAGGCATGCACCTGCCCGGGAGTAGGGATTCCAGAGGTCGAGATGGTGTGGTTTGCTATGATCGTAGTGAAGGTCCAGTTGCTCACCGGGCCAACCCGGTTGCTATCGACCGTGACGTTCTCAAGAGTTGCGCCCGGTTTTGTCTGGGCGAGGTATGTGGCATTTGTCCCCTCGGTATAGGATTTATTCCCTACTGGATAGAGAATAGTCCAGGGATCAGAGGTGGCGTTGACTGGATGCTGAACAGAAATCCGGGTAAGCCAGTTGTCAGTTATCCCGTGGTATCCGGTAACATCACCATCATTTGAGTAGGTATATCCGACCGTAAGATATTGTCTGTCCGCTGTCTGATTAAGTGAAAATAGATGATCGTACTTAGACCCTCCAAGGCACTTCTGCCACTTGAGGTTTCCTTCGTTATCAAGTTTTACTACCCAGCAGTCACTATTTCCGTGGTTTCCAGAAACATCCCCATCCTCTGAAATGGAAATTCCTCCAACCAGGTATCCCCCATCAGCAGTCTGAATAACCGATTCTGCCCAATCGCTTGATGACCCTCCAAAACACTTCTGCCATTGGAGAGAGCCGGACGAATCCAGTTTAACAACCCAGTAGTCACCATATCCGTGGTTTCCTGAAACATCACCGTTAAGGGAGGAGGACATTCCTCCTATTAGGTATCCTCCGTCTGCTGTCTGAGTTATCGATTCAGCTAAATCATTATCAGATCCACCGAAACACTTCTGCCACACCAGGGTTCCATTCTCATCAAGGTTTACTATCCAGTAGTCAGCTTGTCCATGGTTTCCAGAGACATTCCCATCGGTCGAATATACGACTCCTGCGACCAGATAACTTCCGTCAGTGGTTTGAATTACCGAGGTAACCCAGTCCCCGGATGTTCCTCCCAGACATTTCTGCCACTGCAGATTTCCGGAAGTATCGAGTTTCACGATCCAAGCATCAGAACCTCCATGATTACCGGAGACATCGCCATCATTCGAGTATGTGGCTCCCCCTGCCAGATATCCCCCGTCCCTGGTCTGAATAACTGACTCTGCCCAGTCACTGGTTGTTCCACCCAGACATTTCTGCCACTGCAGATCTCCGGACGGATCCATTTTTACAACCCAGAGATCTGAACCGCCGTGATTACCGGAAACATCGCCATCATTCGAGTATGTGGTTCCCCCTGCCAGGTATCCCCCGTCAACGGTTTGAGTTGCTGTATATCCATAATCAGAATTTGATCCACCAAAACATTTCTGCCAGTCCAGAGTTCCGGAGGGATCCATTTTGATGACCCATACATCAGAACCTCCATGGTTCCCTGATACATCACCATCGATTGACCGGGTATATCCGGTAACCATATAACCTCCGTCAGGTAATGAGGTTACTGCATATCCCTGGTCAGTTGATGACCCCCCGAGACATCTCTGCAAGGTGAGTTGAATAGCGGTTTCGTTTCCTCCTGATCCACTCATGTCAATACTTTGTGTATGGTTAGATTCTGATGATGTGTATGCTCCCTCTACTTTTTCCTGATTGAGGAGATTTTGTTCGAATAATGGATATTTAATCCCATCAATTCCGTGTATCATCTCCGGGGATATTTCCCCAGGAATAATCGGTGAATTATTTTCTCCAATAACCACCTCATCAGCACACACCGGTATGCCAATAACTCCTATACAGAGTAGCCCGATGAGAACTCCGCATAGTATTCTCCCGGCAATTTTCTGATCATATCTATATTTTGTCAATTTCCACCCCGGAAAACAAAACCTGCCTGAATTCAAATAAATTTCTGTATCCTTGAA
>NZ_JAJRBM010000119.1 GCF_028679455.1 Methanospirillum sp.
CCTGAAGAAAATATGAGGAACGCACTTTTAGGATCAGTTATCCGATACACCGCTCCGGGAAATCGTTTGGTATTGAGATCGCAGTTCTCGATTTTTGAGGAGATTACATCAAGATCAATCGTCTCTGCAATAGATCCTGAAGCTACTATATTTTCGATCTTAGGTGACCTGGATTTTTCTTCATCACTCATGATCCTAATCATTTGTATGGTGAGACCATGTCGCTATCGGTTACTTTTTCATCCGGGGAGTGATGTTGATCAAAATGATTATATAGGGCATTAAAAGCACCCAGGTTAAACCAGGAGAAAGTACCATACCCACAGAGTGGATCAGCCCTTACCCTTCAGGTCAGGTATGATGCTATTATCCTCTGCAATGATCCTTCGTGTCCCTGTCTCCGGCCGGAACGAGGAGTGTACAGCCCATCGATGATCATTACTTCAGGCAGTTTATTCTTCAGTTGGATCAGGAATCCGGTACACCAGTCGGGGGAATTGTCAAAAAAAGAGGGGATTCATAATTTTTTCCTGAAAACGTAATATTCCAATACCCCAACCCCAACAGTTCTACATTCTCTTTGCTTTCTGTGCAGACCGTTGCCGGTTTCTGGTGGGCAATTTTTAAGATATTATCATCCCCAGTATCAGGGGTGAAGGGAACATCCACATCATTTTGAATGGTATATCGGTATGGATCCAGACTTCCAAAGTAATAATCCTTAAACAGGTCCCTCTCTTCATCAGTCTTATTATAGGCCCAGTCTGCACTTTCTGCAATCGTTACATCGGCGGGAATCCAGCCATACCCGGGTAGATAAAATTCGGCCCAGAAATGTGTTCCTGCAAGTCTCGGGACGAGTTGATATCCGCCGGCTGACCGTGCAGGAATGCCTATGGAACTGCAGAGAGCAGAAAAGAGCATACTCTGGGTGCCACAGTCTCCAAATCAGGTTTCAAGCATATAGGTTGATTCCGGGATCTGTGATGCAGCAAGGTAGCTATGGGGTACATTGCTGTATGGATACGTGTTGATGACATACTCATAAATCATCCTGGCCCTGGGGTATGGATTTTGTTCGTCACCAACGATCGATCTTGCCAGGGTGTTAATTTCAGGAGTGATCTCAATATTGGGCTGTGAAGTAGTGTATTTCTGATAGAGAGCAATCGTCGCATCATATGGTTCGATGGAGTCAGAGTTAATCTCAAATCTCCGTTCAGACGTATTAAACTGATAATCTGCGGTGAGGTTGATGAAGGGATCGTTTATCTCATCAAGGGGGATTTCAAAGTAAACATGCCCGGTGAATGTAAAGTCAGCGGAGAGTACCTGTGCATGAGCAGGGAGAGACTTGGCAGCCGGGGATCTATCCTGAAAAAAGTTATGATATGCCGGGGCATATTGCAAATACACGGGCAGGAAATCCGGATCCATTCCGTGGCTTTGGAAACGAAACCACGATGAGAGCACCTGATTCCGGAACTTGATCAAGATTGGAGAGCAGTTCTACCTGGTATTTGTTATTAGACAGGATATACGTCTCCAGAGGGTATTGATCGCGAGATACCACAAGGCCCGGATCGGTATCAGTTGTTTCATGGCCTGATGCAGTGATGTTGCGTTCTTTATAGAGATAGGTAAGAACCTCCTGACTCCATCCGGGATAATGAGCAGTTCCGTTCAGATCTACATTCTCCATTGCATCCTGATCAGGCCAGCGTTTTGACCAGTCGGTTCTTAATGCCACAAAAGAGCCTTCAGGAATAAGACCGTTTCTGCTCTCCCAACTACTGATATCGTCCATCGAGACGGTGTAATCAGAATTATTAGCCACCTTCTGATGAATATCAATGACCACAAACGGAAGGATCATCTCCTTAAGCGTGATCTGATCAAGCGTGCGGAGACCTTTGACAAAGTGTGCAGGCGGATCAACATGGGTCCCCCACTGTCCCCCGAGAGCGTAATACTGCATAAAAAAACCGGATCCAAGAGTTCCGTCTCCAGGATCATACGAGTAGAGGGTTTCTACCTTCTCGTCAGGTTCGCCTTTCCAGTGAGGGATACCTGGTTCAAAGGTGTGCGTAAGATCCACAAACCGACAATCCTGAATTTGATTCCAGATCTGACTGAGGTTCTCCGCTGCAGGAACATCTGCCAATATCGGGGCGCATATCAAAAAACAGATGCAAAAACTGAAGATGAGAACTCCGCGTACCCAGGATAACATAATTAAAATCTCATATCAAGGAAAAAAAGGATTCCGATATGGATCAACCTCTTTGGGATACTTGGACGCAGTGGTCTTCCGGATTATCCCATTATTTGCATCAAGGCCAGACAACCACTATAATTCCATCTCTATAGAGAATTACATCCGATGAATGAAACGAACTCCTATTCACTCAGGCACAGGAGAACAACACCGAAGTTGGGGTATTCTTGTTGAATGATCAGGAGTAGATCATGATTTCAGAGATGCAGCACCTGACCTGGCTTTCACAGTCCGGAGTATACCGTATGTTCCATGGATCTGTAAGTAGGGGGGTTCATTTACAGGATCCCGGTGTAATATTGGTTTGGTAAATAGCCATCCAGATTGACGACACCAGGTTAATAAGCCAGATTTTTATAATTGACTCATGCATAATGAAGTATGTATCAGGCATCCAAAACTCGGATTCTTCTTGTTATATCACTTGTATTGGCACTCTTACTCCCCTATACCGTCCCAGCAGCGATACAAACCTATGCAGACACCATACTAGTGAATGGATCTGTCTATTCGGTTAAACCCGGAACAGACTGGCAGAATAATGCACAAGGGGCAATTGCTCTGAAAGGAGATACGATTCTTTCTGTCAACTCCACAGATGCAACACAGCAGTACATCGGACCTGCCACGAATGTGTATGATATTGGTGGAAAAATGGTTTTACCTGGATTTATAGACACACATATTCATCTGGGAGGTGCTGCTCTACTCAAGGCGGGGGTGGACATCTCGTCTTGTACCTCGGTGACTGACATTCAGGACCAGCTTCGATCATATGCCAATAATCACCCTGATGAAGAAGTTATTCGTGGGTTTGGGTGGAATTATTTCCTCTTCAATGGATCTGGTCCTGATAAGGGGATAATAGATGCAATAATCCCGGACAAACCAGTCACCCTCACATCATTTGATGGCCATTCAACCTGGGTGAACACAAAAGCACTAGATATCGCTGAAATTGATAACTCAACACCTGATCCGATAGGAGGTATGATAGAGAGGGATGTTCAGGGGAATCCTACGGGAATACTGAGGGAGATGTCTGCAACGAACCTGGTTGCAAGTACACTGCCTCCTATCCCGCCGGACCAGATCAAAGAAAAACTAGGAGTACTGCTATCAGAAGTAGCCGCATCCGGTGTCACCACTGCAGATGATGCACTGGTAACACCAGAGATGATTGTAGCATATACCCGGCTTGAAGACGAGGGGAAACTTCCAGTCCGGGTTTTTGGGGAGATGCTCGTCGTTCCTGACTTTGGAACATACGAGATCCCGGCAATGAATATGGGAAAGATTCTGATGCCCCCGGTATCTGAACAGATCAGAGGAACAAAATGGTATAACGATGACCTGGCTCTGGCCCTTACCGGTTACAGAGGGTACAATATCACTCCTGTATCTATCTCCGAATATCTTGATAACTCCGGATTATTCAGATTGCAAACCGCGAAGTTATTCCTCGATGGAGTTATTGAAGCACACACCGGATATCTGCTAAAACCCTATGCCGATCAACCCACGGTAAATGGGACCATGAACTGGAACATAACAGACTTCAATGAGATCATTCTGGCCCTTGATAAGGAGGGGTTCCAGATAGATATTCATGCAATCGGTGATGCTGCAGTCAGGATCTGCCTTGATGCCTATGAAAAAGCAAAAACAACGAATGGTGTCCGTGATTCACGACATAAGATCTCGCATATCCAGTTGATAAACCAGTCAGACATCCCGAGACTTTCTTCTCTCAAGGTCATCGCTGCATTACAACCGGTATGGTTCTATCAGGATCGGAATTATGCAAATGTA
>NZ_JAJRBM010000120.1 GCF_028679455.1 Methanospirillum sp.
GGCTGGGGACTTTTCTTTGCCAGGGAGGTTCTTGACCTCACCAACATGAGCATCAGCGAATCAGGGATCTACGGGATCGGAGCACAATTTATCATCACTGCTCCAGATGGGATTTTCAGAACTCCACCAGGTACTGTCATGAATAAGGAGCGAACTACATCGTCACATCAGTTGTCTACGGGTCCGTCATCTCTCCAATTAGACCGCGACTCTGAAGGTGATCCAGGCGATCAGGAGCATAATCACTGAGTACTTGAGGCCTGCAGTCACCCTTCCTTCTCCCATCACTCCTGCAACAAGACCTGAAAAGAATCCCTGAAACATCCCGCCGTGAGAAAAAATCCTGATATAGAGTGCGAGATCAAATCCGCCGAGACCAAATCCCTGTGCTGCTGCTTCTCCTGCGCCTGCTGTTGTGGTTCCGAGATCTGACATCGTCTTCAGGAATGAAGATACCAGGATGAGCATCACAAACAGAAACACACCAAACGAGGCAAGCACGATGATCACATAGATGAACATGTTATTACGTCGGTCGGTGTTCTGCGTCACATACTCAAACGAATCTTTTGCTGCTGCTCTGAGAACCTCAACGATATCACCCCCAGCCTCACTTGCCCGGGCGATAAGATCCACACTTCTGCGAACCAGAGGGATGGGGATCTCATCTCCCAATGCCCGGACCGCTTCGATGAAAGGGAAATTCCAGGATATCCGCTGATCCATCTGTCTGATGTGAGGGGTCAGGGCTCCGTACTCACTCATGGAGACCAGATGGACCGCACCCTGCAGGGTCATGCCGCTCTCATGCATCCCGGCGAGGTCACGGAAAAAGTTTGGAAGTGCAACCTCGATACTTCTTACCCTCCTTGATTCACGCAGGTCAAGGATTACCAGAGGCACGAGAATAACCATGAGGGTGATGACGATCACATCATCTATGAACGAACTGGTGAGGAGGGATCCGATTCCTCCTTTCTGAATCGCCATGGAAAATCCTATGATGAAGATGATTATCCCAAGTGGAACCGAGGCAAAGAGGATGTTGGCCGGTTTCTCGGTAAGGGTCCGGAGTGGATGCTTGATGATCCTCAGGCTTCCCTCCGAGTACTCCCGGTGAAGCTGGATCTTGTCCAGGATCTTCTTTGCAGCCTCTTCTTCAGGGCTGAGTATGACCTCCTGTTTCTTCCTCAACCGATCAAATATCCCCATCACTACCACTCCGGTGTCATTGCATCGATCATGACCACAAACATGATACTACCGAATGGGATGATCAGATAGATGATGATATACAGAAAAAACGGGGTTCCTTCTCCAGAAAGAATGGACATGACCGACTGGATCAGGATGAGGAACAGGGTTCCTGCTACTAGGGCAGTAACATAACTCTCCGATATCAGGGCAAGGGTGTCAAGGAACTGTTTCTGGGTCTGCCGGTTCTCAAAAGTATACTGTTCTGCTTTAGTCTTAAAGTACTCAGAGATGTTAGATCCTGATGCCACACTCCCAATCGCCCCCTGCATGAACTCACGCATTCGGGGGCTTGGTGTTGCCATCGAGACGTTCTTCAATGCTTCGATGAGATCTTTTCCAAAGACATCTATCTCTAGGGTCACATACCGTGCTTCAACCGATGACTCACCATAGATTGTTGAATTTCCAAGTTGTCTGAACACCTCGGCCGGCGGAATTCCGGCAGTAGACATGGCAGCAAGATAGTTGATTGCATATGGCAGGCTTGATTCAATATCTCTTCGCCGTGATCCTGCCACAATTGAAGGATAGATCAGATAAGTCAGGTATGTGAACCCGCCAAATACTATGAACGATACGATTCCGGCAATGAGGGTACCGGCAACAAGGGAGTATACTGAAAATTGGTTGATACCCGACGCAATATCCCGGGGAATGTTTCCCTTGAATGTGATCAGAGCAGGTATATTGAGAAGATAGACGAGAAGAGCCACCAGGATGGATCCGACCACACCCACGATCGCCGAAGTAACCATTGCGGTTGCCAGATATGCTTCAAACGTGATCCCCATCCGTGCCGATCTGAGATTTGCGATCAAATCAAAATACTTGTCACGTTTGGCAAGCATCCTGCTCCCGAGCAGGTTGAAGCAGAACCGTTCATACGAGTTCATTGGCACCGGACCGGATCTGTTCCATCAACCCCTCGGAATCCCTGAAGTATGAGACTACAATGTTACTCACTTCCCGGTAATCACGAATCTCATGCTGCCGCATCCACTCAAGTACCTCCTGACGTTGCATCAGGTCTTTTTTAATCCGCTCATCATCCCATCCGCGGGCCTCCATGATCTCCTCAAGGATGTATGATTTGCCTGAATACGTGATCTCATCGGTCGCCTGACGCCACCTGAACACCTCGTTGGTGATCAGTTCGTTCGTCCGGGGATCAATGTCCAGGATTTCGATGATCTGCTTGTTACGTCTGATTCTCTGACCCCCCACCCGTGCCTGAACCTGAACACAGATGATATTCAGGGCTGATAACATGTTCCGGGGGACCGAAATAGGGGGGTTCTCAAGCCGGTGAACTGCACTGGCAACCGAGTCAGCATGCATGGTTGAGTAGGTTACGTGTCCGGTGCTCATCGCCTGAAAGAGGGTAAGTGCCTCTTTTCCACGTACTTCACCGACAATCAGATACTCCGGCCGCTGACGGAGGGCAGCTTTGAGGAGTTCATACATATCGATCTCCCCTTTTCCTGCAATATCAAAGGATTCCCTGGTTACACTAGGGATCCAGTTCGCGTGCGGTAATTTGAGTTCACGGGTGTCTTCGAGTGTTACTATCTTTGCCAAAGGTGGAATAAAAAGAGATATTGCGTTCAAAGAGGTGGTCTTTCCTGAAGCGGTCCCTCCTGAAAAGATACAGGATTTTCCGTTTTCCACTGCAAGCCAGAGAAATGCTATCGCGAGCGGTGTAAACGTACCCCACTCTATCAGATCAGTAGGGGTGATGGGGACTTCTTTGAACTTTCGGATGGTAAAGGTTGATCCATGGGCAGTGACTTCAGTGCCTAATGTCATCTGGATACGGGAACCGTCTGACATCGTTGCGTCGAGCATTGGTTCAGCCACTGAAATATGCTTACCTGCCCGTTGGGCGAGTTTGGTTACAAACGAATCAAGATCAGCAGTATCCTCATACTGCAGGTTTGTCTCCATCGACTCATATTTCGAGTGATACACAAAGAGGAAGCGTTCGACCCCATCACAGGAGATATCTTCAATGTGCTGGTCATGCATGATTGCATCGACCATACCGTTCCCCAGAAAATCCTTATGTAACTGGTAATGGATCTTTGCATAAGTCTTCGGATCCAGGTGAATAGCATAATCTGCAAAGATCTCGTTCATCATCTCTTCAAGGAGATCTGCAGCCAGTTCACGGGATATCTGCCGTGTATTCACATTGACCCGCTCGAAGATCCCTTTCTTTAGTTCATCGAGCAGTTTCTTCTCTGAATCAGTATAGGTAGGTTCAACAACTTCGTAGAGGTACTCGTGGTTTGGGTAGTTGTAGGTTATCCGTATGTATGCGTAGGGAGAATTAACCGGATAGACCTCTATCTCCTCTACCCCCTGGGGAGGGGTATACGTCAGATCAACCAGAGGCCCGTGAATTTCTGGATCATACGTCTCTCCCCGTTTTTTGGGAGTTTTGGTTATGATTCTGCTTAAGAATCCTTTCTTCTGTTCTTCACCTGGTGGAGAGGATTTCTGCCAAGAACCAGTATCGATTGATATCTTCTCCTGGGGATCCACCCCGGTTGGTTCAGGGTTTTGAATCTTCGTCTTTTTTAACGATAACGATGAAATTTTTTTAAATGCTGGTTTAGTTGATTCAGGGGGCAGGTTTGTGATTGGTGGTTCATCGGGGTTTGTTTGTGGTTCCAGTTTCTTGAGACGAGAAATGATCTGGGGTTTTTTGATGGACTCTTCAGTGAGTTCAGACTCTTTCGGTTTCTCCTTTGATTGTCCGCCTGACTTTGACTTCCCTGTGCCAATCCTGATTTTCAGCGCCATCTCTTATGCCTGATCAGTGAGATGTCTATCAATCCAAGGTGAACTATCAGAATCCATATCTCCCATGAAAAGACCCCCACCATATTGGTATAGTATCTAATTACCGAGGCGAAAATATAATGATACCGTACGCATCACCAACCTATTATAGGCAAATCTTATGCCAGAGGATGTAAATTCCCGCCAACCTGTGATCCGTGCATACAAAGGAAGGAGTTCAACCGGAATAAATGGTCTCGATCTTGCAATAGAAGGAGGATTTATTCCTGGAAGTTCGGTTCTTCTTATTGGGTCAGCCTCCTCAGGGATCGATCGGTTTGCAAAGCAGTTCTGGGCTATATCAGCTGAGCATCGTTCCTTTTACATGCTGGATGGATATCTGGAAGAAGGGATGATATCCGCAGGAGAAATGTCATGTCAGGAAATATTTCAGGGAAATGCAGGGAAAGGTCTGGTTGTTGACTCACTCTCAACTCTGATCATGCGTGATGGAATTGATCCGGTCCTCTCAGGGGTGACCTCATGCCGCCAGAAGATCCAGGATGCACATGATCATGCCTTCTTCACCTTGTACCGGGGGCTCCATGCTCCCTATAATGAAATTCTTCTTATCAGACTCTGTGATGTTGTGATAGAACTCCATGAGGAACTGCGGGGTAACGAGATCATCAGAGCCCTTGAGATCAAAAAACTAACCGGCATGCAACCCCCCGGCAGGGTACTACCGTTCATCGTGACAGAGAAAGGAATCGAACTTTCGACAACTTCCCGGGTAGTATAACCAGTATCCGGAGTCAAATCAGAGGAAAGATGAGACCAAACCAGATCCTTTGGTGGGTTACAGCCAGTCAAACATCTTCCGCTGTCTGATCGGGCCTGGCTTTTCTTTTTCTGATTCTTTCTGAGCAAACCGGGTATTGATATCTGCAAAATCGATGGCACTCTCATCATCGATCATCCGTTCTTCAGCCAGAATGATTCCGGATTCACTTTTCTGTGGTACAATCAGTTCATCAGAGGGAGGGAGGGTTTTAACCGACTCTGGTGGAGTTTTTGGGTTCTCGTAATCTGATTCCTCTTCATCCTGATATTTCTCCCGTTCCTCTTCTCTTGAGAGGAGAAAATCAATGAAGGCTTCAACCGCATTCTGTCCCTCAGGACTTAATTCAGCAAACTTCTCTTTGATTCCCATACGTCTCATCTTTGGAATGATTGAGTAAGTGAGAGCACCCTGCATGCATGTTCACCCAGCGAGGTGAAGAGATATCCCTCTTCAAGGGTTTTTCCTGCTGCAAAGGTTCCATGCCCCTGGGCGATACAGAGAGGTGCGAGTGCAAGGCATTCAGCAATATCATCTGCCAGCTCCTGCGTTCCAGGTTCTCCATGAGCAATTGGGATGATAGGGCAGAACATCTTCCCCTCACTATCGAGAGGGATTACTTCATCCAGAATAAGGGATGCTGCCACCGCGTACGGAGGATGCGCATGGACCACTGTCCGGTGCCGGGTGTTCTGGTACACTGTGCGGTGAACCCGCCATTCACTCGATGCAGACGGTGGAACTTCTCCTGAGATTGGGACATAGACCGGCTCTCCCGGATCATCAAGAAATGATCCGGTCCGGGTGATAAAAAAACCCTCGTCCTGCTGGATGCTCATATTTCCGAAGTTCCCACCGATCAGGTGTTCGGCAACCAATCGGTTTCCGATCTTCGTAAATTCTGCCCTGATCTCTTCACTGGTAACCATGATTCGTATCCTGCCTGTCAGACGAATCTGATTCCGACATCTTTCATCCGGTTACACCTGGCGATATTAAGGACCAGCGGAGTGATACTCTCAATGATAGATGACATCACCAGCGGCCCGGCATCATAGGATTTCAGAAGCGAGATCCGGTCGATGATATCCATTACAGTGGCTTTTGCTTCAGCATCATCGCCACAGACTGCAACCGAGTACTCAAGTTCTTCATCAATATCACGCCAGCGGTTCCCTGCGATGTTGTTGAATGCAACACAGATTCGTGAAGATTCAGGGAGAAGAGTCTGAAGGTGAAGTGCGGCCGACCCTTCTGCCGGTGGAACGTAAAGGAAGCAGTCTTTCTTCTCCATGGGATTGATTGGGCTGATCACAATCTTTCCTTCAAAACCATGGAGTCCTGCGATTGTCCCGTCTAGGTGTTTATACGGGATTGCAAGGATTATGACATCTGCCCCTTCAACAACCTCCTGGTTGGTCAGACCTTGTACTGAACAAGGCATTCCCTTCTCATCAGCAGCCTTCAGACAGCATTCACAAGTTTCCAAGGCCTTATGTTCATCTCGTGACCCGACCAGCACCTCATAGATCCGGGAGAGACGCATTGCCATCCCTTCACCGATCTCACCGGTTCCTCCGACAATCCCTACTTTCACGTTATTCCACCAGAGGTTTCAGCACGGAAGCAAGGGTCTGTGCATCAGTAACTCCCTGATATTTCTGCAAAAGAACCCCGTCTTTCTCAATAATTATTGTCGGGACGACCGAGACCTGATATTGC
Source organism: Methanospirillum sp. (assembly GCF_028679455.1). GTDB lineage: Archaea > Halobacteriota > Methanomicrobia > Methanomicrobiales > Methanospirillaceae > Methanospirillum. Next base: position 6,605 of record NZ_JAJRBM010000120.1, read on the forward strand.
TGAGCCTCTGCCATGTGCTGATCAACATCGAGTTTCTTGATCTCTACACTATCTCCCATCATCGTTTTGAGTTCATCGATGATTGGTCCCATCCTCTTGCATGGTCCGCACCACTCGGCGAAAAAGTCGATTAGGATCGGTTTTCCCATAATGATAACCTAATCAGAAAATGCGTTAAAAAAACAGATAAAAGTATGGTATTGGTTATTTGGAGAGGATCTTCATGATTATGTGACCGTACGCCGGCCTGGTTACCAGGATACCTACCAAAACACCAAGCATGGTGATTATCGCAAACCCACGCAGGGTCGAGAGATCCATCAGTGCCAGTGGAAGCATGGCGATAAACACGGTTGCTGCTGATGCAACAATGATACCCAGTGCCCGCCTCAGTCGTTTGAGGTATAGATTCTGTGAGGGTACCTTCCCTTCATGAAGAACCTCATCGGTGAGGATTACCAATTGATCGATACCGGTACCAAGCACCGCTATCAGCCCCGCAATGGTTGCGAGATCGAGTTGCATAAAGAACGTAGTGATTGCGAGAAGGATGATCACTTCTGATGCGTTGATGAGAACCATCGGCAACACAATCGAAGGTTCATGGTATCTGACAAGGATACAGATACCAACTGCGATCAGAGCAAAGATACCCGCGATAACACACCACATCTTGAACTGATCCCCAAGTTCTGGGGATACTGATCCGGATCCGGCTATCTTGACTTCCACCGGGAGTGCCCCGTTACGGAGGTGGATCTCAAGGTTTCTTGCATCATTCTTACCACTATCTCCGGATCCGGTTGATGCGATCAGGTTCGGACTTGGCCGGCTCTGAAGGGTACCCGCGAGATCCGCTGAAAGTGGGGCATTGTACACCATCTTGCCGTCAAGCATCATGGCAAGATTATGGTTGTTTGGATCTTTGACTGCACCGTACTTGATTGCAGCCTGCCTGAACTCTTCTGCTCCTGCAGGACTGAGTGCAAAGGAGACTCCCCAGTTATTACTGTTTGGCGGGTTCTGTGCCGGGTTGGCTACACTCTCGATAGAGTCCCCAAAGACGACATGTTCAGTCTCGTTACCGGTTGTGACCACCCGGATCTCAAACTTACCCTGCTTGCCGACAATCTCCTGAGCTTCGCTCATGGTGACTCCGGCCATCTCTAATCTGACGTACCTGCTGATTCCGTTCAGGCCGGTGATCACATAGACCTTGGCATCCCGGGTACCAAGGCTGTTGATCTTGTTCTCAAGGATCCGCTTGATATCGTCAGCAGTCTCTTTGGTGACACCCTGGTTATATGAAACAAGTTCGGTTTTGTTCTCACTAAAGATCTGACGGAGTTCGGACTCTGGAACAAGTTTACGGATCTCTATCTTGTCTGCACCCACCAGCGTAACGTCAGCATTGAGTCTCTTACTCAAATCGGTGACAAACTGATCTACGGGGGTACTGGTCTTAAATGTGACTACTGCAGACTGAAACTCAAGTTGAATCCACGAACCGCCGGAAAGGTCGAGACCGAACTGAAGATTGGTCTCAAGGCCTGACGGTCCTGGATGAGGGAATAGGACGATCAGGGCAGCAATAATAAAGACAAGGTAGACAGCGACCCGGTAATCCTTGATCGTGTCTATTAACTTCTCTTTATCCATTTACGCGCCTCCAAGAAGTTCTCTTGCAGTTTTGCCTTTTCCCGTGAGTGCGTAATGTTTCAGAATTCCCACGTTGGTAAGCCAGGTGTTCATAACATCAAAGATAAGCCCGATCAGCAGAACCTGAGACATCACATGGATGATCTCAATGCCTCCGATCCATGATACAACCCACATGGCGAAGACTGCACAGAAAGCAGTTGAGGTCATGATGATACCAGTGTGGAAGGCTCCGTGAACTTTATCAACAAATTTTCCTTTCCGTTTCAACACCCGCGATGTCAGCAGGATATCACTGTCCACCGAGTACCCGATAAGCATCAGAAGTGCTGCGGTTGTCCCCAGGGAGAGTTGGATTCCGAGGAGATTCATAACCGCTGCAGTCATCGCCATATCTGCAAAGGCTGACAACACAACCGCTGCTGAAGGGACCGCGGTCCTGAATATCAGAAAGACCACGATTGACATCCCGATGAACGAGAAGATCATGGCCAGAATTGCCTGGTCCTGCAGAGTCTTTCCGAATGAGGAGCCGATCTGATCGATCTTTGCCCCGCTATAGGTGCTCTCGATCAACTTGTTCAATGCGAGAACCTTCTCATCGCTCATCGTGTCGAACTTGAGATATTTCCCCTGATTGATACCCTCTTCGACAGCGATGAGTGGAAAATCAGCAAATATTGCTTTGATCTGGTCCGGCGTCTGATCGGTGGTGAATGTAACCGCGATTCCACCTTTAAATTCCATCCCGGGCTTAACCGGGAGCCCGGTCTCCATATAGGTCATCCCCATTATCGCCAGTGAAATGATGAGTAATATCATCGGTATAGCGCAGAGTTTTCCTGGAGAGATGGAGTTGATATCGTATCTGAAAAAACCCATACATTACTGAGTTGGTTCCGGATCTTCATTAAACCAGTAGCCTTCTGCGCGGATAGATCCGCGAAAAACATCCGGATTGATTGAGAAGAAACCTTTTAGCCGATGTTTCAGATACCTCGGATAATGATAGATCAGGATAAGCGCCAAGATATTGTTGAGGAGCGCCTTCGGTCCTGGCTTGCCGGGGATGAGGAAGGAATCCGGCATGCAATGCTCAAGATTTTCCTTAGCCATAACGATCTCTCGATTCAGGAGATCTATGATCACCTCTCACTCACCTTCAAGACCAGTTATCATTCGGTATCCGGGATGATCGGGGTTGTCTCATCACGAACCGGGATTCTCGCCGGGACCCGTAATGAAAAGAAGCGATGCCGTCTGTACCGGCTTCGTGAAAAACACATGCCGGTTGTGCGCCGGATAATCTCGTCCCACACCCGCAGGCAGGAGCGAGCATCTTCTCCTGATGCCCATCAGAAGCATTTTTTCCCTCACCGTCTGACCTGTCAGGAAGATGTCTGACCTGTATGCCGACACCCCCGTGGATGCCGGAGCCCAGTCGATCTTCATCGATGATGATGTGATCGATTATATCAACAAACGAAACACCGATTTTCGCATCTCTACTTCCTGTGGCGGGCCGGTTCTGCTTCCAGTATCATATAAGCCGGCTAAGCCGACTGATCTGGCGCTCAAGGCCGGCAGCCACCTTATTTACATCTCAATGTATCAGGCACGCTATATTGATCATATCCACATGGACCTTATCCCGTACCACCTTGAGTCGATGATCGAAGGTTCGATCTGATTATGCCGTACGAGGAGCGTGAGCATACCGCTGATATCCTGATGCATGTCTGGGCCCCGGATATCCAGTCATTATTTGTTGACTGTGGGCACGCTCTGATGACAACCATGTACCGGGGTTCTGCCAGGCCTGAGTGTTCCTATTCGTTCACGGTCGCCGGGACTGATCATGTGCAACTGCTCCAAGCATATCTTTCAGAATTACTCTTCCTTACTGAGACTGAAAACATTGTGTTTTCTGAAATTTTCGTAGTCATGGATGATAAGGGTCTTTCTGTGCAACTCTCCGGAGAACCGTTTGACCGGAAAAAGCATGGGGGCGGAACCGAGGTGAAAGGGATATCATTCTGTGGGCTTGCGATCAGCAGACAGAACGATGAATATGTACTGGATATATTATTCGATGTGTGAGTCCTCCAATGATTGATGGTGTGAAACGTACCGGTGATCTCGAATGGGAGGTTCCCATTGGGTTTGTGGAAGGAATGCGTGTTTCTGGCAGATTTTTTCTTTCAGAGAACCTTACAGCAACACTCGAAGAAGGTGCAATAACACAACTTGCCAATGTAGCAACGATGCCCGGCATCATCAGGCACTCGCTTGCAATGCCTGATATTCACTGGGGGTACGGATTTCCCATCGGTGGAGTCGCTGCATTTGATTACTCAACCGGTGTAATCTCGCCAGGAGGAGTCGGGTTTGACATTAACTGTGGTGTCAGGCTGCTGACCACCCCACTCACCGTGCAGGATATCACGAAGAAGAAAGAGATCCTGGATCTGCTCTACGATGCCGTGCCGGTAGGAGTCGGCGCCCGCTCTTCCCTCAGGCTTTCTCCCAGGCAACTGGATGCGATGATGACCCGGGGATCTGCGTGGGCAGTGGAGGAAGGGTTCGGGACCAAAGAGGATGTTTCTCATTGTGAGGAAGGTGGGAGCATGAAGGAGGCAGACCCGTCTCATGTATCGCAAAAAGCCCGTTCCCGAGGGGTGCCACAGAGCGGGACGCTGGGAGCCGGAAACCATTTCCTTGAGATCCAGGTTGCTTCAGAAATCTTTGATTCCGAGGCAGCAAAGGTCTATGGAATCGAGGAGGGTCAGATCTGCATTATGGTTCATTGTGGATCCCGGGGGCTTGGTCACCAGGTCTGCACCGATCACCTGCAGACCCTTGAACGTGCGGTGGATAAGTATCAGATCAAACTTCCTGACCGGCAGCTCGCCTGTGCTCCGCTTATCTCACCTGAAGGCAAGGCGTACTTTGGAGGGATGGCAGCAGCAGCAAACTATGCCTGGGCAAACCGTCAGGTCATCACCCACCAGATTCGCAACGTCCTGATGAAATGCTGTGGGATTGGGTACGATGATATCAGACTCGTCTATGACGTAGCCCATAATGTCGCCAAGATCGAGGAGCATGAGGTAGACGGGAGGATGACGAAAGTATGCGTCCACCGGAAAGGAGCAACCCGGGCGTTCGGTCCCGGATGCCCCGATCTTCCCGATGATTATTCACGGATCGGTCAGCCGGTTATCATTCCGGGCAGTATGGGCTCCTCATCATATCTATTAAAAGGGACAGCAGAAGCAATGACCAGGACATTCGGTTCAACTTGTCATGGTGCTGGTCGGATTCTCTCCCGTTCGCAGGCAAAGAAGACGATCAAGGGGAACCAGGTGCGTGAAACCCTGGGTCGTGAAGGGATCATGGTAAAGGCACCTCATGACGGGGCAATTGCTGAAGAAGCACCCGGAGCCTACAAGTCAAGCAGTGAAGTCGTTTCAGTGGTGGACCGGCTTGGTATCTCGAAGCTGGTGGTACGGTTTCAACCGCTTGGCGTCATAAAGGGGTGACACGGTGGCAGGGAAGGTCGGGATCGTCTGGGACAGTCCGACGATGTTCACCCGTCTTGTTGAAGATTCCGGGTTTCTTTCTGAACTGGTAACTCCTCATCTTCTTGCGGCCCCTTTTTTCAGGCGATCTTTTTCAACCGTAATCATTCCTGGGGGGTTTGCAAACCCCTCATACTCATCAGTTATTCACGCGTTGCGTGCCTGTGAGGAGAGAATCCGCCGTTTTATTGAAGGGGGGGGAACTCTTCTTGCGTTTGGTGCCGGTATTGATCGTCCGGATGTGTATGACTGGCTACCGGTTGTGGTTCAGTATACATTCGGGTTTTCGGAAGGAGAACCCGAAGAACACAAATGTCATCCCATCTCCTGTATCATCGAAGATTGTCCGGATACGGTGTCGTATGACGGAGTTTTTTCGTTTCCTGATCAAAATTCTGATCCTGCTCCGGTATTGGGGGATACCGGCCGGAAACCGTGTCCGATAGACGGTCCGGCAGTCAGGATGTGTATCCGCGGGGATCCGGTCCTGGTGGAGTATTCCGCTGGAGCGGGGAGAATCATTCTGACCAGCCTGCATGAATATCCGTCACGGAGGTTTCTTCGGGATTTTTGCAGAAGTGATGGCGAAACCTTATTGTAGCTGCGTGCGAGGGAAATATGAGGGATATCGATGGACCACTATACCATATCGGCTGATGCAACAGCCGAAGATCTCATCCCGGTCTGCATGGCACTCCATGAGATTGTCGGCAGACTTCCGGTGACGGCACGGGCACGTAACACTCCCGGTATCAGAATCGAGCAGGGTTTTGTGGTGGATCGTGCATATCAGGGACCGGTACTGGATGAGGTTCTCTCCTCAAATCAGGTCATAAAAAAGACCCCCCGGACAGGTCAGTATAACGGGGTGCCTGTTGTGGTAGCCCCGATACGGGATGCATCAGGCGCTGCCATTGCTGCCATTGGTCTTGTCGATATCACGGGCATTTTTGACCTGGCCACACTCATGGAGCACCAGACAATGATACTCAAACAAGTCTGTGGAAAAGACCCTTGCCCGCTTCCGTCCGAACAGATCAACGCCAAACGGTGAAGTATGTACGCAACTGCCTTTAAAGTTCTTGAAATTCTTGAAAAATCCGATAAACCGGTTCCAAGTAGCGAGATCAGCACTTCCCTCTCCATCTCTGGCTCTGCGGTATGGAAGCATATCAACGAACTCAGGATGATAGGGTATGATATTGTCGCTTCTGATGATGACGGTTATCTGCTTGAAAAGAGTGGTATGGAGTTCAGACCGCATGTCATTTACAAACATCTGAAGACGAAGGTCATTGGGAGAAGAA
>NZ_JAJRBM010000121.1 GCF_028679455.1 Methanospirillum sp.
AGCGCGAGTACTTTTTTGAGGACTTGACAGATAATCATAATTGAAACGATCCATAGTAATAAGAACGTTATCAAAAAATTTTTCTAGCATAATACACGCGTCACCATAATTCTTTTTCATTAATATTATAAACCATTTAAATATCGATGAGTGACCAGTCAGAAAATGAATCTAATAAACCCCCATTAAACTGGCTGTAGTTTTCTTCAGGCTGAAATGGTTCATCAGTGATTTCGAATGTTAATGCGTTGGGTATATCCAATAGCGAAACATTGAAGGGTTTTTGATGTGCCCCAAATTGTAATGAATAGTGCCCCCTTTTTAATTGGTTTAACACTCTTATTTGTACTTTAAATCTTCCTCTTACGAGATTCCAATAAGCATTTGATTTATCAAAACAATGTGTTTGTAATAAAATTACATTGTCTTTTGTAGAAATTATGATTCCAAATCCAACGTTGTCCACTGCATCAATACATTCAATAAATACCTCAATAATCAACGGTTGATGATATTTTATATGCTCTTGAATATTCCCGTTCTCATCAACCATTTGAATTTTTTTTACACGGATTTTTGAAATCCCGGTTGTATGCATTTCAGAAGTAATTTCTTTGACAAGATACCGGGATTCTTCATTCGCTGCGTTCAGGTATGAATCGACAGAAACCGCGGGGATATCGAAAGCAGATATTGCCCCATTCTTCAGGAAGATAACTTTTTTACAATTGTTCCTTATTATGGGCATGGAATGGCTCACAATCAGTACAGTTCTTCCTTCAGAAGTAACATTTTTCATCTTATTAAGGGACTTTTTTTGAAAGGCAACATCTCCCACTGCGAGAACCTCATCAACCAATAAAATATCGGTATCAAGATGTGCCGCCACAGCAAACGCGAGCCGCACATACATCCCGCTTGAATACCTCTTCACCGGAGTATCGATGAATTTATCAATCTCGGCAAATTTGACAATCTCATCGAACTTTTGCTCGATCTCGCTCTTACGCATCCCCAGAATTGCGCCATTCAGGAAAATATTCTCCCTGCCGGGAAGCTCCGGGTGAAAACCGGTACCCACCTCAAGCAGGCTTGCACCCCGGCCCTTGATTTTGATAGTTCCACTCGTTGGTGCAGTCACCCGCGAGATAATTTTGAGCAGGGTCGACTTGCCTGCACCATTGCGACCAATAATACCAACAACTTCTCCCTGGTGAATATCAAATGAGACGTTATTTAATGCTAAAATTCTGTCGTCGGTATTTCCCATCTGCCCTCGGTTATGAGAACCAATTATCGAGTTAGGATCATCTTTTCCCCGGAATTTTGCCCACCCGCTTTGTAAATCCCGGTACAGTGTACCATGGCTGATTGTACCAAGGCGATATTCCTTGCAGAGGTTTTCTACCTGAATCACGACGTCGCTCATTACCACCACTCCTCGCTAAATGGTATCCATAAATGTTTTTTCAACACGGCTGAAGAGCACGATTCCCAAGGCTAAAATCAGGAATGTCATGCCAAAACTTACACCTAACATCCAGGGCTGGATTGCTCCAGAACCAAGAAATGCATACCGGAACGTCTCGATAATTGCCGTCATGGGGTTAAGCGCGAACAACCACTGCCACTGTGCCGGGATTTGCGATAAGGGATAAACCACCGGTGTAGCATACATCCAGAGCTGGACCCCGAAGGTTAATGCCAAGGCCAGATCGCGATATTTTGTCGTCAGGCTGGAGATCAGTATCCCCATACCGAGACCGAGTGCTGCCATCTGGACCAATAATAACGGAATGATTAAAATCCATAAATTCGGATGAATACCTGACCCCATGAAATAAAAATATACCAGGAATGCCAGGAATAATCCAAACTGGATTGCAAAGGTAAACAGATTGGAGATCACTATAGATATTGGGACAACAAGACGAGGGAAATAGACTTTGCCGAATATTCCCGCATTTGTGATGAAGGTATTGGATGTCTGGGTCATACAGTTGGCAAAATAGGTCCATCCAATGGTTCCTGCCAGATAAAATAAAAAGGGAGGTAACCCATCGGTTGAAATGTGGGCAATGTTACTGAAAATTATGGTAAATACTACTGTGGTAAAGAGCGGTTGCAGTAAAAACCATAGCGGCCCCAGAACGGTTTGCTTATAATACGCAACAAAATCCCGCCTTACAAAAAGGAGAATCAGATCCCGGTATCGCCAGAGTTCTGATACATCGATGTCAAACCATCCGTTACGAGAGCGGATTTCCATGGTCCAGGCAGAATCATGATTATCAGACATGACTATTACTCATGGGGAGAAGTCCAGATCTCATTGCATACGGCATTTGTTCGATCAGTACCTTAAGGAATGTATCAATAACATCATGGCATATGAGATATTTATCCGGGGGATTCCCCGAAGTTGTATTTTTGTTAAAATTTCTGATACAGATGGCGGACTGGTCGAACACCATAAAAAATTCCTTTTTAGTATGTTTCAGCATATGAAATGTATTTTCAGGGTAATTGAATCAAGCGGTCATTTAAGATCCAAACAATCTGATATTGTGAAACGAACACAGGGTTAGTTATAATCAGGGCAGATATTATAAAATCTGAATTACCTCAATGCAGATATCGTATGTTCAAGTCCTTTCGTTATGGTATATTCCGGTTCAAATCCCAACCTTTTCCGGGCTCGGGAGATATCTGCAAGCGATTTCCTGATATCCCCCGAACGCGGTGGTTCGTAAATAACTGGAACTTTTGTACCCGAGACAGATGTCACCAGTTCCTCGAGTTTATTCAGAGAGGTCTCCCTGCCGCTTGCGATATTGAATATTCCCTGGACATCCCGTTCCATTGCATGGATATTTGCCGTTACCACATCATCAATAAAAATAAAGTCACGGGTCTGTTCACCATCACCGTAAATTGTTATCGGCTTGCCCAGTATTGCCTGCATGATAAACTTTGAAATAACTCCGGAATATTCTGATCGGGGATCCTGCCGTGGCCCATAGACGTTGAAGTACCGGAGTGAAACCGTTTTCAGGCCATATAAGCGGGAAAAAACAGAGCAGTAATATTCTCCGGTAATTTTTGATACCGCATAGGGAGACAACGGCTCCGGGATCATTTCCTCGTGCTTCGGAAGGATGGGGTTGTCACCATATACTGCTGCAGATGAGGCGGATACTATCTTTTTTACACCGGCATCCCGAGCAGCTAGAAGGACATTTAACGTTCCCGTGGCATTTGTTTCGTGAGTTCTAAGGGGATTCTGGAGAGACTGCTGCACTGATGCAATCGCCGCTTCGTGAAAGATACCATCTGCGGATTCACATGCTGCCCTCAGTATTGCCAGGTCTGTGATGCTTCCATGGATAACTTTGATTTTTTTATTCTCTTTTAAATGAGCGATGTTCTCTTTCCTGCCGGAAATGAAGTTATCAAAAATGATGACATCGTTGCCGAGCCCGGCAAGACTATCGACAATATGGGAGCCAATGAATCCCGCGCCCCCGGTTACAACAAACCGCATTTTTCCCTCAACGCATCACAATCGGCCAGCAGCGATTCATGGATATGATCTGGTAAAAGATGATGGTAAGTTATCACTTAAAACAGTGATTCATGAGAATTTCTACGACACGGTTGTAAAATTTTTCAACATCCTGATTCGATCTGTTTGGAAAAATATCCTTGAAAGGAAAACGTTCTCAGGAAATTCAAAATGTCCTTAGCGAAAATTGTATGAAAATACATTGCTGCAAAAAGTAACAATCGTTTGGTTAATCCCTCTTTTATCGATAAAAGACGGATGAATTATTAGGTAATTCCGGTTCTACCGGAACATCTGGATAGTGCAATTGTCAATGATTGATCCACGAGACCTCTCTTAAACGGAGATCCCAAGATCTCCCAAACCCCCATCCACAACCTTCATCAGGATAAACGGATGACCAGAGTAGTGAGGCATTCTGTATGCACCGCTACGTATTGTCCTGCAATGCCGGATCCGAGGACCTGGAACCCATTGTCCTTGCAGTCCACGAGCTCATCCACCGGCTCCCTGTTACAGCAAAATCCGTTGACCGTGATGGCATCCGGGTCGAGGACGGCAGGGTAATCGATCGCAATTACAATGGTCCAATTCTTCTCGAATCTATTGCCAAGAACCAGCTGATCCAGGTAACTCCGGCCAGCGGTGCATACAAAGGTGTCCCGGTCACGGTCACACCTATCCGGGACAAAGACGGGAACGCAATAGGTGCCATCGGTGTTGTAGATATCACGGGGATCTTTGATCTCGCAACTCTCATGGAACACCAGTCCGCAATCCTCAAGCAGGTCTGCGGCAAGGACCCCTGCCCGCTTGACTCAGAACAGATCAGTTCACGGAGGTGATGTTTTGCCGGAATCCGCATTCAAAGTACTTGAAATTCTCGAACGTGCACAGGGCCCTCTCTCCGGGGAAACTATCAGCAATGAACTGGGAGTGACCCGTTCTGCGGTCTGGAAACATATCAACGAACTCCGGATGATGGGATACGAT
>NZ_JAJRBM010000122.1 GCF_028679455.1 Methanospirillum sp.
CATCACCGATAATTACTGCTCCTACCTGCAGGTGAGAGAAAGCATACCCTGCTCTGCTAATATCCTGAGTAAATACACCCGCTTGCAGCCCATATGCTGATTCATTGACCCATGATACTGCATCTTCGAAAAAATCATACGGGGTCACGGTGATGACGGGCGCAAATATCTCCCTGCAGTTTACCTCCATCCCGGCTGCTGTCCCGGTCAGTATAGTCGGCTGCAGCATCGCACCGTTCAGACTGCCTCCTCTGAAAAGTTCCGCTCCTGCACTACAGGCTTGCTCAATCCGATGAAGAGCGGTCAGGGCGGCCTCCGGTGAGATCATCGGCCCGAGATCAGTTTTGGGATCTGTCGGGTCTCCAACGACCAGATGATCGGTAAGTTCTCCAATCCGACTGAGCAGGGCTTCATAAATCTTACGATGGACATAGACCCGCTGGACTGAGATACAGACCTGCCCGGCCTGTGAAAACCCACCCTCAACGATCCGGGATGCGGCGATAGAGAGATCCGCATCCTCATGCACAATGACTGCACCATTTCCCCCCAGTTCAAGTGTCACCTTCCCACACGAGGTACGTGACCGAAGGTGCCAGCCGACATCAGGGGATCCTGTAAATGAGATACATCCGATCCGTGAGTCACAAGCCAGTTTTTCAGCAAGTGAGGATGAGCAGACAACAATACTGACCGCGGCAGGAGGATATCCGGCCTCCACCAGAAGTCTTCCCAGGAGCAGTGAGGATAACGGGGTAACAGATGCAGGTTTCAGGATGATGGCATTTCCGGCTGCCACGGCAGGTCCCAGTTTATGGCAGGCCAAGTTGAGTGGAAAGTTAAATGGGGTTATCCCGAGGACAATTCCAACAGGAAATCGCTGCAGTATCCCGATGCGACCTTCTCCAGCCAAAGTCCGGTCAAGCGGGATCACTTCGCCGGTGATCCGTACTGCCTCCTCGGCAGAAATGCGAATCGTCTCAATTGCACGGGCAGTCTCTCCTTCAGCATTCCTGCGTGGTTTTCCTCCTTCTGCAATTAAGAGCGTAATAAACTCGTCACGATGGCTGGTCATCAGGTCAGCGAGCCGGTGGAGCACCGCAGCGCGCTGATGTGCAGCAAGACGGGAGGTTTCAGTGGAACCGGCCTTCGCAGCCTGCAACGCATCCTCAATATCAGCCAGGCCGGAACGTGATACTCTGCCTACAGGAGATCCCGAGAACGGATTCCTGATCTCATACCAGTCATCAGTTCTACGGACCGAACCACCGATAAGACTCGCCCACTCATCCATGCACTGAATTGGAATGAGCAGGTATTATCTCCACCGCATGGTCACCTTTCAGAATCAGGGCACTATCATATGGCGACCAGATGCAGCACAGCCCCGGCACCGATGCCCAGAAGAAGCGTATAACAGGATATCAGAAACGCTGTCTTCCAGCCCATCTCACGGGATAATACTGCTATTGTGGAGATACAAGGAACAAAGAGGGTGCTGACCAGAGCAAAAGTATACAGTTGAAGGGATGTCATCACCGAGGGAAGATTTGCTGTTCCTGCAAGAACAATGAGGGTTTCAAATGCCATCTCCTTGCGAAGGATCCCGAACAGCAGGGCGGTAGAGGCAAAGCCGGGAAGACCTAGGACCTGCTCCATGAATGGAGCAACTGCATTCTGAAAGAGATCGGTGATTCCATAAAATCCGGCAAGACCGAGAACCACACTACTCACCATCAGAAGCGGCATAGCAATTACCAAAAATTCCCTGATGTGCAGCCATGCACGGGTAATCACCTGATAAATGCGGGGTTTTCGGAGTGGAGGCAGTTCAAGTACCATACCAAGCGGATTTCCCGGGGTGATACGGGAGAGGATGATACCGGTGACAATGATCAAGAGAAAGACAATCAGATAGAGCGAGAGCGCAGCAGCAATACCGATAAATGCAGCTATGATTCCTGCAATGATCACGGTTCTTGCTGAACAGGGAACCATGGTTATCAGAACCGCTGCAATTGTCCGCTCACGTCTGGTTCCAAGTTGTCTGATTCCCATGATTGCGGGAACATTGCATCCAAGACCCAGCACCATAGGGATGATCGCCTGTCCATGCAGACCAAACCGGTGCATTACCCGGTCAGCAAGAAAGGCAATCCGGGTCATATAACCCGAGTCTTCAACCAGAGAGATCAGCAGATAAAATGTGAATACATACGGGAACGCAACACCAAGCCCAGCCTGGATTGCTATCATCAGCGATAACAGGACTTCAGAAAGTAGGGGGTCAAGTCCTGCTGTCCTGATAGGGCTGACAATGAGAAACTCAAAGATACTGACGATAATCTCTTCCAGATATGATCCTATCATAAAAACGATGGTCAGCATTGAAGCGAGGAAGAGAAGCATGATCGGGATCCCGGGAAATGGACGGGTCAGGAACTGATCCAGATCAGTAAAAAGCCCGGGAGACTCTTTTTTTACCACCGCTGCTGCAATCCGTGAAGCGGCGTGGTGCCGGTTCGCCGCGATCAACTGATGAACAGACATCCGGTGCTCATCAATGATTTCGGGGATAATGGTGGTTGCTGCATCCATCAGCACCATATCAGTACCAATACCCTGAAGGGCAAGCAGCGCTTCTGCCCTCCCTGTGCTGGTAAGCCGCTCCAGGCTTCTGATAGCAGCTTCGATATGCAGATCATACTGAACCGGATAGGTGCCTGGTTTTGCCCCGGTGAGTGCCAGCGGGATGATCTGATCGATATTACGGCCTAGTGAAGCAGCCGTTGCGATCACCGGCACTCCGATTAAGGAGGATAGATGATCTACATCGATCGTAAGACCGGTCTTTGCTGCTTCGTCGATAATATTGAGAATTACAACAACCGGAAGGTTAAACTCAAGCAGTTGAAGCAGAAGATACAGATTCCGTTCGAGGTGGGTTGCATCAAGAATAACTGCATATACATCAAAAGCCCGGTTGACCACAGTCTCCCGAACCAGTTGTTCTTCAGGGCCAGACCCGTCAAGTGAGTAGGCACCCGGGAGATCTACTACTTCGATCTGTCGCCTCTCATGACAGATGGTACCAGAACAGAGATCAACCGTGGTCCCGGGATAATTGCTGATCTCAACCCCTACACCGGTAAGTTGGGAGAATATGAGTGATTTGCCAACGTTAGGGTTTCCAATCAGTCCGATCTTCATCTGATAATCTCAACAAGAATCATTTTTGCAATGTCAACACTGATCGCGATATCACAGCCTTTTACCTGAACAAGAAAGGTCTTGGCCATCCGACGGCGGATCAGGATTTCTTCCCCGGGGATCAGACCAAGATCGGCAAGCCGTTCTGCCCTTCCACCCCCTTTCACTGCCGCAATGGTGACACGCTGCCCTTCCATGCAGTCTGACAGGATTTGACAGTCACCTTCAGATGAATGAGGTGGCGAATCATTCCGGTCAGAAGTGGTTGTCCCGATAAAACGCTTCAGTCTGCTGATCGTCTCTTCAGAAGCATGATGCTCAAGGGTGCAGGCCTGCTTATGAGCGGAACTCCGGTCCATCCCCAGCTTCTCTTCAAAGAAGGTTTCAAGCACCTTATGTTTCTTCATCACTCCAGCTGCCG
>NZ_JAJRBM010000123.1 GCF_028679455.1 Methanospirillum sp.
TGAGTTTTCTCGGTCTTGGGGATCCCATGGTCATTGACTGGGGACAGATGATTGAGCAGTCGTATTCATCAGGAGGGTTTGCATTAGGGCTCTGGTGGTGGCTCATTCCACCAGGTCTTGCCGTAGTTGGAATTTCTCTATCGCTTGCTCTTCTGGGGTACATCAGTGAAGAACACGTTAATCCACGGCTTGAGGTGAACCGTTTATGACCGAAACCTGCCTCATTTTTCGGAAGGAGGCACAGAGTTATGGCTATCCTTGAGATATCCAATCTACGGGTGAGATTCATGAGCCAGAGTGGAATTATCCATGCCGTGGATTCGGTTGACCTCTCAATGGAATCAGGAGAATCATGGGCACTTGTCGGTGAATCAGGGTGTGGAAAGTCGGTCCTCGGCATGGCAATAATGCGGCTTCTCCCATCAAACGCAACCATCGACGGGAATATACGGTTTCAGCAAACCGATTTGAGAGAGGCAGATGAGCACAAGATGCAAAGTATTCGGGGAAAAGAGATTGGAATGATTCCCCAGAACTCTGCCATGGCACTCAACCCGGTCATGACAATCGGCCGCCAGGTAACTGAATCGCTTATTCTTCATCAGGGAGTGTCCAACCACGCTGCGGAAGTCACTGCAATAAGCCTGCTTGAGAGTCTGGGAATTCAGAATCCGGAACGTGCAATGGTACGGTATCCTCACGAATTTTCCGGGGGGATGCGTGAACGCATCCTGATTGCAATGTCTCTAATATGCAACCCGATACTGCTTATTGCTGATGAACCCACAGCAGGTTTGGATATCCTTATCAGGAATCAGACTCTTGAACTGCTCAAAGAACAGTCCCAAGGTAAAACACTCCTCCTCATAACTCATGATCTCGGGTGTGCACATGCCCTTTGCTCCCAAATTATCGTGATGTATGCCGGAGAGATCGTGGAGTCTGGGCCGACCAGCGAAGTTTTGTCCTATCCAAAACACCCATACACCCTGGGACTGTTGGCATCACTCCCCTCTGCAGGACTTCACCCAATTCCAGGGCTGAGTCCTTCTCCTACTAACTTTCCTCCTGGTTGCAGGTTTTGTGAACGATGCCAGTCGGTAGTAGAGATCTGCTACACGAAGCATCCACTACTTCGTATGATCGACGATTCACGTCAGGTCAGGTGTCTGCGGCATGATTGAACTTGATACCATAACAAAAACGTATTCTTCAGGTTATTTTTCAAGAGATTCCAAACTGGCAATAGATGATGCTTCCCTCACCATTGAAAAAGGGGAAACACTAGGACTTGTTGGTGAGAGCGGGTGTGGGAAATCCACCCTTGGGAGAATAGCAATCAGATTGCTAGAACCCTCTCGTGGGAAGGTATGGTTCGATGGCATTGAACTTACCGCGTTATCCAAATCCGCTTTACGGAGAATGCGTCCCCAAATGCAGATCGTGTTTCAGGATCCCGATACCGTCCTGGATCCCCGGATGACTATCGGTGACAGTGTCGCTGAACCCATCAAAATCTGGCATCAGTCTTCCCGTCATGAAGTAACAGACAAGGTACTTGAACTGCTGGATACGGTCGGACTTCAACAGGATCTAATATCGCGATATCCGTTTGAGTTAAGCGGAGGACAGAAGCAACGGGTATCATTGGCTCGAGCATTGGCATTGGATCCGGAATTTTTAGTAGCAGATGAACCTACTTCAGCACTCGATCTCTCTGTTCAGTCCCAGATACTCTGTTTATTAAAAAATATTAAAAAACGGACGAATTTTACCCTTCTTTTTATTTCCCATGATCTTCAGGTCATACAGAGTATGGCAGACCGGGTTACCGTCATGAAAGAGGGAAAAATATTAGAAACACAGAAAACATCAGATCTTTTTACGTCTCCCAAGCACTCGTATACCAAGCAGCTGATAGCAGCATCATATGCCAGCGAGGCATGGTTCGGAAAAAATGTAAAAGATGATTAACTTGATATAAACATGCACTGATTCAAATCATAATTAATAAATTTGGGCATTCGTTTGTGAAAAGAACAATCTGAAGCCCAGATTTCGATACCTATGTTAGTGTTTCAACTTGACTCTTCGACGTTTGGCGGGAGTGAAGTATTTGAGGATCCACTCATCCATCATTGTCGACTTCGCACCCTTGGAAAAATCTCTATGAATTATTTGGATTTTAATTTTCGATTATGCTTATTGTCTGGTCTCTATATATACTTTTGAAAAATACATTGGCTTCGGAGACAATGGTGCGAAGTCGACAATCATGGTTCCTGCTGATAAACAATTTCCGTAACACGCTTCAATAACTTCCTTTTAGACCATATCTTTCTGTACAAGTAAGAATGAGTCAAACCTGATGCCAGAGTTATCTACGACGTGATAACCGTAAGTTCAAAGTACCCACATGAAAGTCGATAATCCGATCAACCTCATTTCAATCAGCGTTGAAAAATTTGTTGAAGAAAGACTGAACGAAATCAGAATTTAACGGTCACACACCGGCCAGCCGGCGTTATGACCAGTCCCGTCTCATGTGCTCGAGTTTTCCACCCCGCATTACAACCACGACCTCTGCCATGAGTGAAAGGGCAATCTCCTGCGGGAGATTTTTACCAATTTTAAGCCCAATCGGGCAGTAGAGCCGGTCATCAACAATGCCCCCACGCTTCTTAATGTTCTCTATCAGAACTGAAGCCTTGCTGACACTGCCGATCATTCCGATGTACGGAAGTTCCTGATGCTTCAGGAGCTGCTCCAGAACCTCCTCATCATGCTCATGCCCGTAGGTCATGATAACGCAGTAACTTCTGCCATACAGGTTGATATTCGGTTCAATTGCAGTAAACGGGGCACATATTACCTCTTTCGCCTCGGGAAACCTCCCGGGATCAACAAACTCGGGTCTGTCATCATACACCCGGTATGGAATCGCGAGCACCTCACAGAGTTTTCCAAGATGCAGCCCGACATGACCCCCGCCAAAGATCACTACCTCGGGCTCGACAAGGATCGGCTCGATGAAAACAGTCAGCGATCCGCCACAGACCCCGAGTGAGGTGTCATCATCATCGGCCTTCCACTCGTCTCCATCCCCCTTTGATACAAACCGTTTCGTGATGCAGATCTCTTTTTTGATCGCATCCTGGGTGATACCCATACAGGATAACTCAACACCGCCACCTCCGACAGAACCTGCGATCTCGCCCTTATTGCTGACCGCCATCTTGGACCCGACCTTGCGTGGGGTTGAACCTGATGATTCGATGATCGTCACTAATGCACAGGGAACACCTGCTGCATGCCATTCAGATATCCGTTGAAGCCACATTTTCTCTATCCTCTGTTATCTCGTCTCCCCTGCCAGTTCTTTGAGCCGTTCGCATAGTCTTCCCCCCTCCCGGACAAGGTTGATCTTCTCAAGCGCCCCGGGTGGGGAGTATGCGATGCTCCCTCCCCCGAGTTCGGCATACCGTGCCATCAGGGTCCAGTCACTGACCAGGGTTACTCCCAGAAGGTCAAGCCCGCAGTCAAAGAACACCGGACTCGGCGGCACCGTCGGCCCCATCATAACACGGACTTGTGCGTTTGGTGTTCTCTGGATAACCGCTTCAAGCGTCTCGTTTACTACCGTAAGCCCGCTCATGAGCACGATCTGAGCCTCAGCAAGGACTGCTCCGGCATCGTTCCAGTGGATGTCACCAGGCCGGGGAAAGAGTTCAACGATGTTCACCGGCCTTCCCATCTCACGCCATTCTGCAGCCTCTCTGAAGTACCCGATAAAGCAGGTCGGTACCCGTGCTGCTGCAGCCTCTACCATCATGACTGCATTCCCTGCCATAATACTGGTAGGAACAGGAAGCAGTGACTTCAGGCACGCCATCCCGACCGCACGTCGAAGGGTCTCTTTGCATGAGAGGAGTTCGAGTGCTGATTCGAGAGCAGGTTTTCCAAGCCAGTCACCCATCCATGAGTCCATCCCCGGCTTATCTTCAAGGCCCGGCATCCCCCGGAATATCGTAGAAAGAGACCATCTACCGGTCTTCACGAGAACCCAGTTTGTATAAATTCTGATATCCTCGATAACCTGCCCACGGTCTGCAGAAGCAGCGATGGCATGGATGAGATGATTATATTCGGGAATGGTCATGAATACTAGATAATTGTTTAGGATTTGTACTAAATAAATAATACATGTAAAAATAGAGGGAAGTAACCTTCAGGCGAGGGAATGATATCAGAATACAGGTCAGAAATATCCTGCACCGTTAATACCCCTGAATCGTAAAGCGGTACACGTCAATATATTACCGAAAAAAAGAAATTATGAAATCCTGATGAAAGTATCTATTGCTACACTTATCGGATCATTATCATTCAGGTAGGTAACCTCCAATTCATCAGGACTTATGATCTTACCAGATGAATACCCGTTATTCTTCTCAACAAAAGAGAATTCAGTCCCGTTTGAATTAATTACACCCGCTAAATCATCAATAACATCGGTGCCATTATGATCCGTATATCGTGAGTATCCAGCGAAAATCCGATTATTCTGTTCAGTTATGTTCAAGAAGAAGAACCCACCTTCCTGCTCAGAAAACCCGTTTTTCGCATTATATTCAGAATAAGGCCCCGTCCAGTTACCAACGAGATTCGGGACATCAGCAGTAGTGATACCCACGATGCAAAAAAGTGCAGCAAAGAAACAAATTCCACCAACCAATCCTCTCATGCGATATCTTCTAGACATACACATATATATAGTAATTGTCCATCCCCCAATGAGCCCTTCTGAATGTTCCAAGTACTGGTTATGTCAGGCAGGGTTCAGAGAACTAGAGGCTCTTCATGGCTTCAGGGTGTTAGGTGTCTTTTAATACTACGCTACTTTTCGATTCAGGGCATATGATACATATGCTCCTGGAATACACAAAGCACCGGTAACCATCACTGCTACGGCAGCTGCCCATGAAAGCAGCCCGGCATCAGCCTGTAACACTGGTCCGAAATATCCTACACCGTGTAGAACAACGGTCATCAGCATCGCAGCAATCGTCACCCCGCATGTACTGCCCAGGCATCCGGCAGTGGTAGAGACACTTGAGGCCAGAGCCATCTGTTCTTTGGGGAGAGCATTCATGACGTCGATACTCTTCTGGCCCTGAAACAGACTGGCACCAATGCTACGCACAACCATCAGGAACAGGATGAAACCCATGTTTATCGTTACCAGTGCATAGCCGGTCAGAAGACTCGCAAGCGATACGATCAGCAATCCTAAGCAGGCAAGGTAGTTCCAGTGATACCGGTCGATGATCCATCCTGTCGCACTGGACGCAAATACCTGGACAACCGGGGATATCATAAGAATCATGCCTGTCTCCAGGGAACCCATACCCATTACTCCTTCAAAGTAAAACGGAATTAGCGTAATGAGCGAAAAGTTAGAGATCCCAAGAAGCATACTACCCGTAACTGGCACCATGTATCTCCTGTTCCTTATTATGGCCAGATCAAAGAGTGGTCGTTCACACCTCTGTTCATGAACCAGGAATACTGCACCAGACACCAGGAATGCTCCACTGGAGAAAAAAATGAGGACTGTATCGTGAGTACCTGGCTGTACTGCTCCAAATATTACAAAGAAGAGGACTATCAGTGAGCTCAGGCTCATTGCTCCTACCCAGTCGAAATAGGGATCCTGAGATATCTGCTCTGGAATTTTCAGATACTTTAAATTAGCAAGAAAGAGCATAACCCCCAGGGGGACGTTAACGAAAAAAATAAATTTCCAGCCCAAACTGTCATTAATGGCCCCTCCAAGAGCCGGACCACACAAAGAACAGATGGAAAAAAGAGATCCGCTCAGCCCGAGCGCTCTTCCAATCTCGTGTGATGGGAATACACTGAATATGATGACACTGCTGATTCCGGCAATCATTGATGAGCCCAGCCCCTGCAGAATACGAAAGAAGATCAACTGATACAGGTCGGTAGAGAGACCACAGCAGAGTGAACTCAGGGTAAATATTACTGAACCGAGCGTGAATAGCCTGCATACTCCGAAAATTTCTGACAGTTTTCCACAGATGATAAACAGGCTGGTCATGGTGATCAGGTACGCAGTCACGACCCACTGAGATTCGGCCAGACTTGAGTGAAAAACCGTGGTAATTGTGGGAAGAACGATATTGACCATACTGCTGTCAAGACTCGCCATAATCGAGTCAATAAGGACGATAGCCAGGATGATATAGCGATGCTGATATGCAAAATCAGAGATCACATGGGATGGAGGTGATATATTCATAATTACCTAACAACTGAGGTGATCGAGAGTCATAAACTTTGGTAATAGGTTAGTATGTTATCGACACTTGGCATGTATATTATAATTAACGATATGACAATCAGTAAGTATACTAACTTAAAGAGGTCCACCTCAGGTGTACACCATAAGATCAGGGTTATCATCGAACATTCAAAAGTGCTATGAGAATTATAATAATTATATTTATTAGAGTATTTATAAAATACATTACACATTTAGAAGGAAGAAGCACTAACAGGATGTAA
>NZ_JAJRBM010000124.1 GCF_028679455.1 Methanospirillum sp.
CTACTAGTGATCTTTTTACCAATTTTGTTACTTAGTATTATACCTGACACTAGCAGTAATAACCACTCAGCCTACGAGCATATAATAATTATTATTTTATCATAAATCTTCTAGGTATTGGGGTAGTAAAGTTAATTCATTTTTTAAATAATCAAATTTAATAAATCTAATATAATTTATTTGAGTAATACTGCTCTATTGATATATATTAATAGAATGCACATAGGTAGGTATTAATTCTATAATGCCAAATAAAAAATTAATCACATGAGGTGTTATGGTGATAGAAAAAATTATGAATAAGGCACTGGCCGGAGATCACCTTTCCGATAACGAAGTATTACAATTACTGGACACCAAAACCGGTGATGATTTTACCGAACTTATGGAAACGGCCTATCAGATAACCAAAGAGCATCATAAAACCATCAAACTTACCTCAACCGTCCACATTACCAATCAGTGCGAAGTCACCCCTAAATGTAAATACTGTGGATTTGCAGCAGGTACTTCTCCTGAAGGATATTATCATCCATTTTTTAAAACCGATGATGAGATACGCGAAGCAGTAATCTCCATCGAAAAGTCAGGAATTCCACGGGTGAGTTGTTCGGGAGCTCACGGATACCATGGCGAGCAGGCAGTAACCGCTTCCCGGATCGTGAAAGAGAACACCTCATTAGAACTGCTCGTAAATGTCGGTGCCGACCTGAACCGTCAGTCCCTGGAAAAGATCGCACATTACGAAACTGAAACGGTATGCTGTAATCTGGAGACGACAAATGAACGACTCTTTCATCAAATAAAACCCGGGGAGTCACTACAAAACCGGATAAAAACATGCCAGATGATATCTGACAGTGACGTAGAACTTTCATCAGGCCTGCTCATCGGGATCGGAGAGTCTCATCAGGATCGCCTGAATCACCTGAAATTCCTGAAGCGGTTCAAGAATCTTGGAGAGATCCCGATCATGGGGTTTAACCCGTACCGGGGAACCCCGATGGAGAACCATCCTGTCTGTTCACTCAATGACCAGATGAGAACAATTGCCGTCACCCGAATCCTGTTTCCGGATATCAGGATCACGGTTCCGACTCCGACCATCGGGCCTGAAAACGTAAAATTCTCCCTGATGGCAGGTGCGAATAACCTGGCGACGGTCATCCCCGATACCTATCCACTTGAAATCAAAGGAGTAGGGTCTCCTGCATGTGGAACCTTGATGAATGTGTTGAAGGTAACTATCGATATGGGGCTGATCACCGAACTTCGGACCTGCTTTGTCCCGGTTTTGAATCGAACCCCTCTTGCTTCCGGCATGTAAGGTGAGCATCGTTCAGCTTTGGTACCAATTACAAATGAGATCTGACAAAACAGGAATGCCATGAGCCTTGAAGAATCAATAAAGCATGCGTATCATGAATCAGTATCAGGAGAACGAAGGGGAGATACCCGCGATGAACTTGAAGAGATTAAGAGTTATATCCGCAGTTCAAATGAGATCCGTGTCCCGAATGGCTCCGGAGAAAAACTGGATGCGATCAATGAGGTTCTCTGGCAATTCGGACTCACACTGGCAAAACATCTGCCTATCCATACCAACTCCTGCGATGTAACCCGCATGCCAGCAATCACCAAAGGATTCATGGCCCTTGATGTATCGGTATGTGACCTGGTTATTGCACGAGGCAGGCTGGGTGTTCCCGGATCAGGGTCCATGCTGGTGATTATGGATAAAAAAGGGAGAATATTATCAGCAGCACTCTCTCCTGCCCACGTGTTACATGAAAAATCCTTAGTTGAGGCGGTTCGGGATGAGATGCAGGCAGCATTAGATAGAATAGGTCTGGTTCCCCTATTCGGAAGGCGTCGTTGAACAACTATATATCCTGCGAGGAGGGTATCACCCCCACGGTTACCACCATCTTCTCTCAGACCCGTATCACTGATATCATGGATCAGATAACCGGCGGAAAGGTCCATGCAGTACATGAATGGCTGAATAACCAGGAATACACTCCTGAAAGGTGCCTGATTATCGGGGCGTATCTTACCGGAGCGAAACTTGCTGCAAGTCTGAAAAAAACCGCTTCCGTCACCGTTTTTGACCAGTATCCCCATCTTGGATGTCTGGTGGATCCTGATGTCTCATATGTCAGTTGCAGTGATGACCTGAAGGCTCATCGATGGGATCTCATCGTCGATACTACCGGTCTTGGCGGCATATCCTCTGATATCCTGGGTTCCTTATCTTCTCCTGCGTTATTTGTGGTAGAAGATCCCTGCTCTGAAGGAAGTGATGAGACCATAATTAAGACTAGTCAGTGCCAGACCCTGTTGCAAAAAATTCCTGCACAAAAACGTGGACGATTATTCACCAGTGGGCTTGCTACCAAAACTTCGGGGACGATGACCCTTACCGCTGAAGTGCTCGGTCGCTCCATTCGGGATGCAACCAAGCAGGAAGGGGTACTCTACAGCACTGCACCCTTGGATCATTATGAGCGGATTTTGTTTAAAGAAAAAGATTATGAAACATTTTTAAAAAAAATCTATCAAAGTGCCCTTATCGTCTCATCTCTGGTAAACATGGATTGCGATAAGATTCTCACAAAGAATCTCTCCTGTATCTGTTCGAAAGTCATTGACTTTGAAGGGGATGATACATGAAGGCTGATCTCCTGTTTCAAAAGATCGAAGCAATAATCCCGTTACATCTGGCATTAGACGGGGATCCGGTAGGCTATATCGGAACCATTCCGCCAGACCAACTGGAAGTAAACAACATCCTGGTAGTAATGGACTATCTTCCGGGATCTCAACCGGGTGCAATTGAGTACCGGCAGTACGATCTGATCGTCCTCCATCATCCGCCGATTACTCCCCCTCCGATTCCTGCCTATGTCATTCATTCAAATTGGGATCTCATGAAGGGCGGTGCCTGTGATGCACTTGCTGATTGCCTGAATATTGAGATATCAGATACCTTGGATCCGGTATCTGGCCTCGGAAGAATCGGAACGGTCAGGAACGGGCCGATTCCTCTGGTGAGATTTGCCAGATATGTGATGAAAAGCCTGATGATTGAATATCTGAAGGTGGTGAATTACTCCAGTGATCGGTTGATAACCAGGGTTGGGATGGTTTCAGGATTTGGATTAAACCCTGAATTGATCGGAACAGCCATGGGCAGGGATCTGGATCTGTTTATCTCTGGTGATCTTACGCATCCCGGTGCAATCAGGGCAATTAACACGCCATTGATTCTCATGGATGCATCTCATCATGCTACCGAACTTCCGGGTCTCACCAGATTAGGTGAAATATTGTCCACCCTTGGGGTAATGGTCAAAGTCATCGATACCGGGGTTCCGGTAGGGGTATATACCGACTATTATCGCCCGATATCCTACCGTGGTAATTAAATTCCGAACTTTCCTGTCAATACTTTTCACTGGTGGCAGCCGCTACCGCTTCTCCCAGTGATCTTCCTTTCTGATATGCTTCTGCCAGTATCTCGGGGAAGAGAGCAAGATCCTTTTTCATATCCATGTCCCTGACAAAGAGTTCATCGGCAAGTTTACAGTCGATTATATCACAAAATGATAATGTGGAAAGTTTTACCCCGTCAAAATTTTCCGGAACATTCATGCCCGATATCGAAATGAGCAGGGTTCTGCGATGCGAGCGTTTTTCTGGAGGAACAAGTCGCGATTTTCGTTCGTATTTTGCACAATAAAAGACCTGGAACCGGTCCATGAACGACTTCAGTGCTCCTGGAATGCCCATCGTCATCACCGGGGTAGCGATGATCAGACTGTCAATCTCTTTGAAGAGCGTATACATCCCATCCATATCATCCTCCATCATGCACTGGTCATGA
>NZ_JAJRBM010000012.1 GCF_028679455.1 Methanospirillum sp.
GCCGATGATCTGTGATGTAACCAGGTTATGCCTTGAACGGGGGGGAAGGTTCAAGGTCGATGTGGTTCACACCGCAGAAGAAGCTCTGGCCTGTTTACAAAAATCGTCATATTCATGTGTTATTTCAGATTATGAGATGCCGTCAATGAACGGGCTTGAGCTTTTAAAAGAAGTTCGGCGGCTTGATCCTGATATCCCGTTCATCTTCTTTAGTGGGCGAGGACGAGAGAACGTAGTAATTGAAGCGATCAATACCGGGGCAGATTTTTACATTCAGAAAGGAGGAGATACCAAGACCCTCTTTGCAGAACTCAATCATAAGGTTGATTATGCAATAACAAAACGAAATTCACGTCTTGCCCTGAAACGAAGAGATGCAATCCTTGAAACCGTCAGTCTTGTGGCTTCTCTCTTTTTAGGAGGAGAATCATTTAAGAAAGCATTAAAAGAGTCTCTCACTCTTTTCGGGCTGGCAACCGAGGTTGATATGGTGCTGATCTTTCGGGAGGATCCGACAGGTAGCAACTATCATTCCTATTATCGGCTCTGTGGCTGGAGCCGGCTTGGTGACCCTGAACCCGCAGAAGGACTGGTGTTAGAGCCTGGGATCGGGTCTGTGTGGGAAGATCGGATTCAGGCCGGGATGAATGTTGTCGGTTCTTCACATCTTTTTTCTGACGGCTCTCAAGGGTTTTTGCATGATGCCGGGGTTCGTTCAATTGCCGCATTTCCCATCATTGCTGATCGTGAAGTAAGGGGAATGATCTGGTTTTGTGATTGTCTGAGTGAACGGGAATGGGCAATTGTTGAGGTTGATGCGTTGCAGGCAGCCTCCTCGATTATTGGGTCTGCGCTTCATCATGAAGAGATGCATTCAGCACTTCTAGCTGGCAAAGAGAATTACGAGTCCATGTATTCCCTGATGCGTCAGCTCTGTGATACGGTTCCGGATATGCTCTGGGCCAAGGATCTTGAGGGCCGCTATATTTTTGTAAACCGGGAAACCTCGAAGAGACTTCTTGGTTCTTCTGATACTCAAGAGCCAATTGGCAGAACTGAAGCTTATTATCTCACTCAACCAGTTGACTCAGGACTTGTACATTTATATCCAGGTACAGGATGTGAGTCCAGTCACCCTTCCAGGCAGTCTGTGCAAGAAGTGCCCTCTATTAGTGAGACTACAATTATGGAGGATGAGAAACGTGTTCATCTTACCGTAAAGACCGTTCCGTTTTTTGATCAGAATAAAGAGTTAATCGGAAGTGTTACTGTCGGGCGTGATATCACTGCAGAACGGGACGCTGCAACGGCACTCCGGTTAGAACGACAGAAATATGCCGGAATATTTCACCAGATTCATATCGGCCTCATTACCTGCGGACCAGGTGGTGAAATATCTGAGCACAACCAAAGGGCAGCAGAGCTTCTGGGAATTGCAGGCAAAAAAATGTGTGGGATGAATCTGCATTCGATCCCCGGACTGGGGGATACCGGTTTACTACGGGATTTGTCTGTAGCACAAGTTCATAAAGCACCGATTCATGGTCGTAGCGAGTACTGTACAGCAACCGGGATCAAAAAATCATTTTATTATAGTATTCAACCACGCTATGATGATGATTCACGGGTACTTGATGTGCTCCTTACTATCGATGAACATTATCATTCGTAAATATAATGATCTGGTTTCTCTGGTATCAGAGAAAAGAAACCAGATCTCTCAGTACCGCACCCGGATCTTCATCTTTTACCACGCTTGATGCAAGCAGTACACCGACGGTTCCGAGATCAATTGCGGTTTTTACACATTTTCCAGAATGTATCCCTGCACCGGTGAGTACCTTCACCTGGGGATTTGCTTTGAGTGCTGCTTCTACTGATCCGGTTATGATTGCAGGATTTGCTTCTGCTACCGAGACCTTTCCCCCGATCAGTTCGGGTGGTTCGATGGCCACGTAGTCAGGTCCGAGTGCTGAAACCGCTGAGGTTGTCCCGACGGTATTGGAACAAACGCAGGAGACCATTCCTGCAGAACGGAGGGCCTGGACATTGGTCTCGATATCTGCGATCGAAAGCCTGAACTCAGAATGATTGACCAGTGATCCAATTGCCCCGGCTGTTTTGACTGCAGATAGTGGGATTCGTCCGGTATGAGCACCGGGGGTGATGGGATCGATATGCTGGGCAAATACAGGCAGGGTGAAATGATGTTTAATCGGATGAATATCCATGTACATCGGGGCAATTCCGATCGATATTCCGCTCTCTTCTGCAACTTCCTGGGCTGCCTGAGCGATCCGGTGTGCACCATGACCGACAGACTCCTGATAGCACTTGAGATTAACAAGAATGAACGGTGATTTGATCTGATTGGAGTTCATACTGTTACGTTAGCATCAGATTAGTATAAATACGTGATATATCCGGAGATCATAACGGGAGGAATGAGGATTGAGAATACCCGGTTCAGGTTATAGTACCCTGTAGGGTAATTGTGTAATCATGAACTGGTATCTCTTTTCCAGATCGTTCGAGTGCCTGGCTTACTACATAGTTCACCCCGCTGCAGCAGGGGACGATCATATGCACCGTGGTGATGGATCTGATCGTATGCATGGTCAGAATATCTGTTAATTTCGCAACATACTCATCAATATCTGCATCAAGTTTCGGGCAGAAGATGATCACTCTCTTCCCCTTGAGGAGATTCTGGTGAAAACCAGCATAAGCAAACGGTACACAGTCTGCTGCTATCAATAGATCCGCATCATCAAAGAACGGGTTTGAGGGTTGCAGGAGTCGCAGCTGGACCGGCCACTGGCAAAGTTCTGAACCCGTATCAGCCTGACTGTTTCCGGCCGGGGACTCATGCTCAATCGTATGTGCTACAGAACCCGGACATGAGGCAAAGGGATTTTCCTGGCCTGGGCACTTCCCCTTCACCGAACCGGCAGCATGGGCAGGCACCGGGATCTTCTCATCCTGGAGATATGCAATCGCCTGAGCATAGAGATCCCGCTCGCCATGCCCTGCCAGATGCTCAAGATGGGCTCTTACGACCTGCTCTCCCTGCCTGACAACGTTCTTCATAACCTCCTGTTCGTTATACTCCCCTGCTTCGCGTTCGATCACTGAAATGGCGCCTTCGGGACAAGTGCCGATGCAGGCACCAAGTCCGTCACAGAAGAGATCGCTTATTAGCCGTGCTTTTCCGTCCAGCACCTGAAGCGCTCCTTCCGGACAATCCGGAATGCATTGACCACAACCGGTGCATTTTTCCTCATCTATGGTGATTATCTTTCGTTTCATATCTGAACACCTGCCCTGAATGTACAGTGGATGACTATCAGGATCATGCATGGATTGGTACTTATACTCATCCGTGCCGGATCCCGGTTGTCGGCAGCAAAAAATATCACAGTAGTATGTAAAAAAGAAGGAGAAATGATAAATTCGGTTAGTTCCCTGACACCAGGCGCTTTCCTAGATTATATGCAGCCTCGCAGTCCTTTGGGAAGACGGTCTTTCTTCGCTCTACTCGCTCAGCAGGATCTGCATAACTAAAGACCATCTTTGAATAATCTTCAAATTGCAGGGTCTCATACGAGAATAGCGATTCGCAGCTGCCAAACATCCGCTCCATGATCGATTCATTAGATCTGAACTGGACATCATATCCGATATCAGAAATACTCACTTCTGCAACATTCATGGTGTAGAAAAATGCAGTAGGGATCTTCCGTGGGAAAAGTGACTGTGGTGGGCGGGTATAGGTCAGATAAGGAAACAGTATCCGTTCCATACAACTCCGCATCTCACCGGTAACGATCCCAAAGTATATCGGCGAACCTAAAATGACTGCATCTGCCTCCCCGATAGCTTCCAGAACAGGGGTCAGATCATCCTGCAGGGAACATCTTCCATAACTCTTTCCTCCTTTTAGTTTGCAGGCAAAACAACTGGTACACCCCTTGAAATCAAGATCATACAGGTGCACCTGTTCAGTATCTGCTCCGGCTGATGCTGCCCCGTTAAGTGCATGTTCAAGCAACGTTGCCGTGTTCCAGGTTTTCCGTGGACTTCCGTTTATTGCAATAACTTTCATAATGCCCCGAATGCTGCCCGACTACCGCCAGATGATCTAATAGTAATAGTCATTGATGTTATGCTTAATGAGTTACTTCTATGCTAACATATAGGTATCAGAAGAGTTTTAGTAATATTGTATCCATTAAGTAAGTATTGGTAAATATTTCATGAAATGCGAAATTAAAACAAAATGTAAATTAGAGGCGGTAGTTGATATCATCGGGAACAAATGGAATCTCATGATCATCTGGCACCTCCGGGATTCAACCTTCAGGTTCTCTGAGCTCCAGAACAGAATGTGTGGGATCAACTCTAAAACCATCACCAAACATCTTCGTGATCTTGAGCATGAATCGATCATTACCCGGACTGTGTATCCGGAGGTTCCGCCACGGGTCGAGTATGCTCTGACTGATCAGGGAAGAGGAATACTTCCAATCATCGAGGCTATGCTTGTGTGGGGAGATTCGTTCCGGTACCCGCAGGTTTGTAGTGAGAATACTCAGGCAGCTGAGTAACCGTCACTGGTGAAGTGCTTCTTCTCCGGTGGGAAACCCTTCAGGGCACTGGTGATCACCAGGTCCGTATCTGAATTCCTCATATCCGGTTCCCAGTCATGTAATGAACCAAGAACCGGAAAGACGGATCTTCCCATTTCGGTTAGCCGATAGTCAACCCTTGGAGGAATATCCGGGTATATAGTTCGTTCGATGATCCCATCCATTTCAAATTCACGCAGCACCCCATATGATTATCTCCCAAAGCCGGATCGGACAGCTTACCGCACCGACT
Organism: Methanospirillum sp.; assembly: GCF_028679455.1. Taxonomy (GTDB): domain Archaea; phylum Halobacteriota; class Methanomicrobia; order Methanomicrobiales; family Methanospirillaceae; genus Methanospirillum. The sequence goes on from NZ_JAJRBM010000012.1 coordinate 4,882, forward strand.
GATGCGATCATTGCGATGAGTTATCTGGATCTGATTGCCACGGCCTATGGTATTGGAACCTGCTGGACTGGAATTATCAGGAGAGCGGCGGAGCAATCACCTGGTGTGGTTCAGACGATGGGTACCCGCTTTTCACTCAGTTCAGGAATCTGCGAAGGCCGGCTTTACCGATTACCGGTGGTAATTCCAAGAAGGGTGAAAGGTTCTACCATGTATATGATAACTAAAGAAGGAACGTTTTCAACAAACACACTGCATTTTGTGTTCTTAAATCATCATAATGACAAGGTTCAGAAGGTTTGTAGATGTCTGGATATCTCCTTGGGAGTAAGGATATCCGTTACCTTACCGGTATCAAGAGCTGCCTGAGGCATACTTCGTATCGGGGCAGTACTGGGATCTTGCACAATAGTCTGTCCTCCCAGTGATCTGATATGGATAATACCTGCTGATCCGTCCTGTCCCATACCTGTGAGGATGATACCAAGCAACCGATCTCCATCAATCTGCCGAAGCGATAACATCGTCCGATCCACGGCAGGTTTCACCCCATGAAGTTTCTCCCCATCATCAAACCTGATAATCCTGTTTTTCTCCAGAATCATATGTTTTCCTGCCGGAGCAATAATAATCTCACGCTCACTTATTTGATGCCCTGCTTCTCCGATACTCACCTTCATCGTGGTCAGAGCGGCAATATGGCCCCGAAAGGTCGATATAAATGCCGGGGGGAGATGCTGGACAATAATGATGGCTATGGAATGAACTGGAAATCTGGTAAAGATCTCTTCCAGGATGAACGGCCCTCCGGTGGACGAGCCAATGATTGCAATCTTCATGGCCCTTGATCTGCCTCGATCTTCTCTCTAAGTGGAAGAAAGCTGGCATAATATCTCACCTTACTGACAAGCTCATCAGGATCAAATGGTTTGGTTACATAATCCAGCACCCACTCCTGAAGTCCGATCATTTTGTTGTCAGGTGTACTTTTTGCAGTAAGCATGGCGATGACTATCCCATGAAAGAGGTCTTCTTCAAGTATTTTTGTGATGGTATCCCATCCATCCATACCCGGCATCATGATATCGAGAAGAAGGACTCCGCAAAACTCTGATTTTAATATTGCTATGCATTCCTTTCCCCCTTCTGCATCTATCACATTATATCCGGCTTCAGCGAGAATTGTTTTAACTGCAATTCTTACATGGGCATCGTCATCAACGATCATTACCCTGATTGGATCTTTTTTTACCCCCGACACTGGCACCACCCTGTA
>NZ_JAJRBM010000125.1 GCF_028679455.1 Methanospirillum sp.
CGAGTAAATGATAAAGATTCCATCCTGTTCTTTATCAATCAACCCAGCAGTTGTGAGTGTTTTGAGATGATATGATAATTTTGAGTCTGCAATATCAATCACCTCTTTGATCACACACACACAGAGCGGCTGGACATTCAGGAGATAGAGAATCTGGAGACGGGTAGTATCAGCAAGAGAAGTAAAGACGGTCTTCTTCCTGAACAACTCTTCATCAGGGGGAAGATACTGTCTGAGACCGTCAACACCACCGATTTCACATAGACTCTCTTCTATTGGTTCAGGCAAACTCATATCATCACTCCTCAAAAAATATCTCATAAAATTTTAGAATATCCTGGATTACTGTATACTCTCATATCAAGAGTTAAAATCTGTGTCGATCCAGGCCTCTTCTATTCCTGACAAAAAATTCAGGATTTTATCCCTGTAACCAGGAAAAAGGTCAACGAACTAAAAAACTGCATATGATGATCAGCCTGTACCAGGGCTTCCTCCCACTGTGTTACCGCTTCCTGTGAGACAATCCCTTCCTGAACGGCATGAGTGAATGTGGTATCCAGATCGAAGATTTTTCTGGCTATTGTAAGATCTGTGATGATCAGGGTTTTTGGCTCAACGCAGATCTCAGTGAGACCGGCATTACCATACGCTGCATAGACAGAACGGCCTACCCATCCAGATGGAATACTATCACACCAGAAGTTAAGAATACTCCTGCTAACCTCGCGTTCTGAAGGCCACAGAGAGAATGTACCCCAGTCAGGTTCAAAAATGACCACAGTTCCAGAAGGTTTGGTAACCCGGGTGATCTCCTTGATCACCGCAAATGGATCTCTGGTATGCTGGATCACCCGGTCAGCTCGCACGCCATTGAATGTATCATCTGGAAAAGCGAGATGGTGACCGTCGCAAAGCATAAATTCAGGGGAGGATACTGAGTTTTTTGCATTATCTCGTGCAGCATCCAGCATGGTAGCACTGATATCAATTCCTACCGTGTTCCCTGATGCTCCGACGATCCCGGCTAGGTTTTTTGTATCAACTCCGTTACCACACCCGATCTCTAGAACCGAATCACCTGGTGTAAGAGCCAGTCTTTCATAACTGAGAGTTTTACACTCCTGGAAAAATGGGAGTGAATGTACCAGATCTAAATATTGTACAAATGAATGGGCGTCACCGGTTGTATCAACCCGTGCAAACCCTGAAGCGAATGAGTCCATTTTTTTCACGACGCTGAATGTATACATGTGATTTTTGACTATTTCTCTTTCATGGAAGAACGACGATGCTAGATCTTGAAAAAGAGGGGTGTTCTCAGTTCATCAGGATCGGATCTTCTCAGCAAACCGGTCAATCTCATCGAACCGGACCGGGGTTTTTACGTCCCTGACGATTCCGAGATCGGTTGCAATCACGGTTTTTTCATACGCAATACTGGCTTTTTCCAACTCTTTGCACGCACATCGGCCATCACATCCGACAATTGCCCATATCGTATCTTCAGGTGATACCGTCCGTACCCGCTTCCCCTTCTCCACCTTCATCCATCTGAACGATCCCGGAGCCCTGCGGACAAGCTGCATCGCTGCCTGGGTTGTCAGTTGCCCAACATTACAGACACCTGAACAGGTCGCGAGAATGATTGCACCGGATTTCGCTCCGGTACCCTGGTGTTGGTCAGACATTACAGTCATGATTTATACTCCTCTTTCCTCTCACAAACCATTCCCATACATCCACAGCATCCGTTCATACCGCCCATTCTCCGCCTGAATACTCGCATCATGAGGAAACATACGCCCATCATGATAACCATGAACATGATCATGGCAATAATTCCAAACAGCGAAAACGCGATTCCAAAAAATTCAGACATATCACACACATCGTCAGGGATAGAGAATAACCCCAAAGACGGACTTCAGATTTTCATGAAGCACCGGGATACAAATCGGGTAAAAAAACTGGAATATCTATTTTTAAATAGCCACAGATCAATTCAATAATTGTTGAAATAGTTCCTCCACTTGATCAGAATCTAATCAACGATGAATGAACATCCTGGTGATAAGAAGATGAACAAAGATATCCCCTGTTGTCAGGCTGATGCAGTCCGAAAAACTCGGATGGTCTCAGTGAATGGCATTCAGACCGGAATCACAATGTTGGATGAGATTGTTACCGAAGTGAAAGAGTTGAATCTCTCATCCGATCAGCAGATCAAAGAGAATCTTCTCCGGAGAGTGAAGGTGTATAATTACATCCCAAAACCAGTCGAAGAAGCATATCTAACATCGATTTTCACGATTTATCAAAAAGGATCGCAGGAATAAAAATTTCATAAGAGGAAATCATGGTCTTTGAATTAGTACAGTCTGCTGCAGACTGGATTGTGTATACTCTCCTTGGGCTGAGCCCAGACAGTCCTGCAGGTAGTTCCTTAAACTTCTTCATCTATGATACGGTGAAGATCTTCATACTGCTTCTCGTTATCGTGTATGTTGTCACCTTTCTCAGGTCTTTCTTCTCTCCCGAAAAGACACGGGCCTGGCTAGCCGAGAGGAAAGGTTCTACTTTTATCGGGCATATCCTCGCAGCCCTGCTTGGGATAATAACACCGTTCTGTTCCTGTTCTGCAGTTCCGTTGTTTATCGGGTTTGTTGAAGCTGGCATACCGCTCGGTGTCACATTCACTTACTTGATTGCAGCTCCAATGGTGAATGAAGTCGCCCTGGTAATGCTGTATGGGCTGTTCGGTTGGCAGATAGCAGCCATATATATCGTGTCAGGTGAAGTGATCGCTATTGTTGCCGGTCTCATCATCGGAAGGTTCAAACTCGAACGGTTTGTTGAGGATTATGTCTACCAGGTCAAGGTAAGGGATACCAGGATCTCTATGCATAACCCGACGTATTCTGAACGACTCCAGGAATCCTGGTTAGATACTGTCGAGATTATCAAAAAGATCTGGCTGTATGTCGTAATCGGTATTGGTATTGGTGCCCTGATGCACGGCTGGATCCCTGCCAATGCTCTTGCCGCCTATGCTGGGAAAGATAACCCGTTTGCAGTGATTGTAGCAGTTATCATCGGGATTCCTCTCTACAGTAACGCAGCCGGAGTTATGCCCTTGGTATCTGAACTGACGAGAGCCGGGGTTGCGATGGGAACTGCTCTCGCTTTCATGATGGCGGTCACTGCTCTTTCCATCCCTGAAATGATCTTACTCAGAAAGGTGCTCAAACCCCGCCTTCTTGCGGTGTTCATCAGTGTCGTTGGTGTCGGAATCATCTGTACCGGATACCTCTTCAACTGGTTAATGGGCTGATGGACGTGAATTAACTGTCCGAAAGATGAATATCTCATTAGAATCCTATAATTCAAATTAAGGTGAAATATGAAGATCGAAGTTCTTGGAAGTGGATGTACTAAATGCAAACGTATGTTCGACAATGTAGCCGATGCTGTAAAAAAAGCCGGTGTTCAGGCTGAAATTGTGAAGGTTGACGAATTGAACGAGATCGTCAGTCGTGGCGTTCTGATGACCCCTTCCCTGTTTGTAGACGGTGAAGAGGTTGTGGCCGGCCGGGTTCCGACCGTGAATGAGATCATCGAGATACTCAAGGGGGCATAATGGCAGAGCAGGGACCCTGCAGTTGTGGCGGCGGGGATAAATCACGGATCATCTTCCCCTGTTGTGGACAGGCGAATACCGGTCAGATCTCGAATGCCGCTGCCATCCAGCTTGATGAAGAAACGTATGGTGGATATGCCTGCACAGCTCTGCTTGCATCATCTGAAGCCCTTGCAAAACGTGCCAACGAGGTCGATGAAGTTGTTGCGATCGACGGGTGCGGGATGCATTGTGCAAAGAAGATCGCAGAGAATGCCGGTGTTCCGGTTCACCAGCACCTGGTGATCACCGATCTCGGTATTGAAAAGAAGAGTGGTGACCGGTCATTCACCCCAGACCAGGTCGAGGCGATTGCCTCAGCTGCATGGAAAGGTGAAGGAGAACTCCAGGAATCAGGGAAAGGAAAGAAACCCTCCGACGGATCTGGAGGGTGCGGTTGCAGCGGGAAGTGCTGCTAATCTCATTTTTTTATGTATGATGATGACGGGATAACCCTGATTACCTGTTCAGGGATATCCAACACGGGAAAACTGACTACCAAGACCGGAGAAATGCTATTGCAGCGATGCCCAGGCATGATCGAACACTGCATCTCTTGCAGGACTGATCCTGACCGGCTGCAAATTGCCCTTTCCCAGGCAGAAACCATCGTCGTGCTCGACGGATGCTCTGACTGGTGCGGGAGAAAGAAGGTGCAGGAGCAAGGGTTTAATCCTGACCTTCACCTGATCGCCACAGAATGCGGGATTGTCAAAAATGGGATGGAAGAACCCCGGTTTGATGAGATAGAGCATCTCACCGTCGTTATCAGAGATAAACTCCGATAATCGTAGGTTGATTTCTCATGTACCGCCACAAGTGAGGAAAGAGAAGCGTTCCACGTTTTTTGAAAATCAGTATCAATCCGTAAAATATTCAGATAGATTCTGACCTCCCGTTATCCCAGGATTTCGGTATGATAGTGATACCATCTTTTTTTCCTGGTTCGGTAGGTGAATGTACCACGAGTCTGTCAGATCCTGAATGGGCATACAACCGGACAGTAAACGTTACCAGAAAATATGAGGCTATATCCTGATAATAAATTAAAATTAAGGAGAAATACCCTCAATGTTTAAAAAAAGGGATGACAGGTATTCGTACGGTTTGAATGAAAATTAACTGGTGACCTCATCACAGGAAACATACCTTCCTGAACCTATTACATACGAGATCCCATCACTCCCGTTAACCAGTTGATAGTAACTCATCTTCTGATACAGTCCCAGTGAGTCAGGGTTCGAATAGACATAGGACACCCATCCGGTTCCATTCCGGACTGCTCCATCTACCATATCATCACGGAACGCCTTCCCGGTCACATCAGTCATCCCGGAGAGATTTTTCCCAGTATTTGCAGAATTTACCGCATTCGCCATAAGCGTTATGTTTTTGTCAAATACAAACACGTAAAGTTCAGGGTCTGTTGGATCCCGGTATGGAGTTTTCCCTGCATTGATATCAGCAATCGTTTCGGGTGCATTCGATGAGAGTGCAATTGCAGTCTTGTTGACAAGATCAATCACCTTCTCTTTACCTGTGGAGTTAAATGAACATTGAACACCGATATACCGGGAGATAATTCGTTCATACTCAGTCACACCTGCTTCTGATCGATCACGTTTGAGTGACTGTATCGTTGTATTTACCTCCTGAACAAAGGCAGGAGATATCTCTCGATTGAATGCGTAATAAACCCGGCTTGATCCAAGTTCTTTTCCAATACCAAACGTTTTTGGATCGGTTGC
>NZ_JAJRBM010000126.1 GCF_028679455.1 Methanospirillum sp.
ATTTTCTCTCAGAGATGGGGATTTAGCATTACGTACTATAAACTCCACCGATCCGCTCATCTTGAGATTAAACGGATTGAAACTTACCTTTAATAATGCCACGAGTGTAAAGGGGGATGTTTTCACCTATCAGAAGAATGACAAGGACCTGAATGCAACGATTGAACTCAATAACAAAGATAAAACCTGGAATATAGGATTGTTAGGAAAGCGGATTTCAAATAACTATGTAGGTCCAGAACTTACTCTTGGCCTTCAAATCGGAAATAAATCGGCGTCTTCATTGATTAATATCAATCAGACAACTCGTCTGAAGACACCAAACATTGCCTCCTCAACGATAGAAGGCTTTCTCTCTGAATTGAATGCTTTGGTGTGATACCCATATCATTATAATGAGGGGAAAAATGATGAATAGAGCCAGAGAAAAAAATTACCAGGAATCTGGTTTTAAAATAATGTTGTACAAACAAATTTCCGCTGTACTCTTTTTTTTGTTAATTCTGTCAGGATGTGGAATCAGTGCAGAAATTCTACCTGAATTTGTAGGGGTTCCCATAAATGGACCAGCACCATTAGTGGTCTCGTTTATTGATCAGAGTTCAAGTACATCCAATATATCAGGATACTTATGGAATTTTGGAGATGGGAGTAATTTCTCAACAGAAAAAAATCCATTACATATCTACCAGGGAAGAGGGAAATATAACGTTAGCCTGAAGATTACTGATGAATTTGGAATAAACAACATTACAACCAAGCAATCTTACATCCACGCTCGCCCGTCCACATATCCAAATGTCAGGTTCATGGCAACTCCAGAAAATAGCACCACAACCCGGCCAATACAGTTCATGGACCAATCAGAACTTGACCCTGATGTTCCTGATGAGATGTATACCTATATCTGGGATTTTGGCGATGGAACCACTGATACCACAAACACGAGAAATACGTATCATACCTATACAAATCCGGGAATCTACACCTCAACCGTGCAGATACAGGATCAGTTCGGCGAAAAACATCATGCCCCAGCTCCTGTTCCTGTCACTATCACCAATGAATCATCACCCTTTGTTGCTATGTTTACTTCAGTCCCGACAACTGGGTCTGCTCCATTATATGTTTCATGTATCGATCAAAGCAGGAGTACTACTCCGATACTCAATTATCTTTGGGATTTTGGCGATGGAAGCACGACATCAACAGAAAAAAATCCCTCACATACCTATGTAGGGAGGGGAACATATAATGTCAGCCTCACTATTACAAATTCTGGTGGAGAAAAAACTACCGCATCAATGCCGGCATATATTCATGTCAAACCGTCCGTGTACCCGAATGTAAAATTCACTGCAGTTCCTCATAATACAACACCTTCTCATGAGGTTTATTTCATCGATCAGTCAGATCTTGATCCTGCAGTTCCTGATGAGATGTATACCTATATCTGGGATTTTGGAGACGGATTAACTGACACATCAAACATGAGAAACGTTCAGCATACCTATTCAAAGGGTGGGGAGTATTTCGCTCAGTTACAGATTCAGGACCAGACAGGAGCAAAACATAAATCTTCTGCTTCAGTACCAATTACGGTAACCAATTCTTCAACGCAACCACAGGCATCATTTACCGCACATCCTTTGAATGGGTCAGCTCCACTATTCGTCTCTTTTACCGATGATAGTATAAGCACTGTTCCTATTACCGGATATGCATGGGATTTTGGAGATGGGATAACCAGATTACGTGAAAAAAATCCATTCCACACCTACCAGAAAAATGGCACCTATGACGTTACTCTGACGATTACCACAGCGGATGGTCTGAATACAACAACCACGAAACCATCGTATATACACGTTGAACAAAATACGTATCCAATGGTAAAGTTTTCTGCGTTTCCTCTAAAAGGGCCCGCTCCCCAGGTAGTTAATTTTATTGATCAATCAATACTTGACCCTCGAATACCTGAAAGATTGTATCAATATATATGGAATTTTGGTGACGGATCACAACCCGATACCTCAAATAAGAGGAACATTAAGCATCGATACGAAAAACCAGGAGAATATCATCCTCAATTGCAGATCAAGGATCTGCATGGAATAATATACACCTCTCCAGATCAGGTTATAATTAATTTAACCGGTAAAAAACGACCACTTACCGCATTATTTAATGCCTCTCCCACAACAGGTGAAGTTCCATTAGAAGTGAGGTTTACTGATAAGAGTATCAGTATGGATCCACATTTGAAATATGCATGGAACTTTGGTGATAATACTCCTGAATCTTCAGAAAAAAATCCGACTCATTGGTATACGACCCCTGGAACCTATAATGTCTCTTTGACAATTACCTCTGATCGATTGGGATCAGATACCTGTTTACAGAGCAATTATATCACCGCATCGAATCCTGCATCATGTACGATTATGGCCACATCGTCACCGGGAGGAACTATCTCCCCCTCTGGTCTGGTAAAGGTTATCAAAAATGCTGATCAATCGTTCATTATAACTCCTGATACCGGTTTTGTGACAAAGGATGTTCAGATTGATAACAGAAGTATCGGATCAGTATCCGAACACACCTTTGATCATGTTCATGAAAACCATACTATTCATGCAGTTTTTGGAGAAAAAACCGATTTACCTGTAGCGAGGTTTACGGTTGACAAGCGATCCGGGTCAGTACCTCTCACGATTCGGTTTACTGATACTTCCACCGGGTCTCCGAACTCCTGGTACTGGAATTTTGGGGATGAACAAGGTTCGAGCGAGCAAAATCCATCTCATACCTATACCACCTCAGGTCAATTTACCGTTGAACTAACGATTCGAAATAACGTTGGAATGAGTGATTTTATACAACCTTCATATATCATTGCAATATAGAGGCCGTGGTATTTCCTCTAATTGCATCGTTGGGATGTAACACTTCCCAACACCGTTTGAGTCTATTATTTTTCACTCTGATACCACCCTTACACCATCGAGGTTCGGGAATCCATACAAAACACCTTGGTAGGAGCAATCGTAATTTCCATTTTCATTCTCTTCAATAAGAATAGGTCCGTGTTTTCTGCTAAATTTCCTTGAATTACTCTTCCTTTGTGTCCACTTTCAGGCCGGAAACATATTGCCCTCTGGGATAAGAAGTAGTAACTGTTATTCTGATTCACAAAAGAACCGGAAGATAATATGACTCAAATGAATATAATTTTAAAAATAGGGCTATTCATGCTCTTAGTTATGATCTGCAGTGTCTCTGCAGATCGTCTACCGAATCTGCAGCCTGAAGGTCAGCACATTTCTCCGGAGGTAATAACGGGAGTATCCAAGACTCCAGGTTCAAATGGTACAGGAAATGTTGCTATTGCACCTCAAGTCACGGTAAAGGAGGATACTTCCGTTATTTCTCTCATTCTCGGCATTATGCCTGTATTTGGGGATAATGAAGAAAACCCTTTGGCATTAAAGAAGATCAGTTCTGCTGAAGGTCTGGAACTGTATTTTATAAATCAGACCCGGGCGAATGAAGAAAAACTGGCTAAAGAAAAAGCGATCAACTCACAAAAAAAGGATTATACGTTTGGTATAACGGATCCGGGAAAAGTGAATTATAACTTCGAATCTCAGGCAGTGGCTGGATCTCTTCAGAATGGAGGCTCACGACATCCGGTAATGGAACCTGAAAACCAGGTATTTTCCTTAGATTCGGCAACTGGCAACTCCCAGTCCAGATCCGGAACCGATGTTGCATCAACATACTCTACAACAAATATCCAGGTTACCGGAGTAGATGAACCTGATTTTATCAAAAATGATGGCAAGTATATCTACCTCATCAGTAAAAATACCCTGACGATTGTTGACGCATATCCTGCTCAAAATGCCAAAATTGTTTCGCAGATCCCTGTTGAAGGCGATGTATCTGATATTTTTCTGAACGGAGATCGTCTGGTTATATTTACCGGGAAAAATGGTCAGAACTTGATAAAACTTGCAGGATCAGTTGCCCCGGTTCCAAGTTCAGAATATCAGACCCATGCACTTGTCTACTCGATTATTGACCGTGCTCATCCGGAGTTATTGCGTGACATCAGCATTCCTGGGAAATACCAGAATGCACGGATGATTGATGGTGACATCTACGTACTCAACCAGGAGAGTCGGACTGCAGGTGACTACCATATGCCTGTCCTTTTTGACGGGAAAAAGGAGATCGCAATAAGAAATGTCCGGGCCCCTCAGGTTCCTCCGGAAAATTATGTATTCTACTCTCTTTCATCATTTAATATTCATAATGACGCACAGCCCACTGCAGAATCATTTCTCCTGGGCCGGGATAGCACGCTCTATGTTTCTCCCGGAAATGTGTATATCGCCTACAAGAATCAGGGAACTAATCCGGGGTCAATGCCTGCTCAACAGAAATCAATTGTACACCGGTTTAGTATTAAAGATGGAAAAATCTCGTATAAATCCACCGGAATATTCCCCGGATACCTTCTCAACCAGTTTTCCCTTGATGAATTTGAGGGAAATCTCCGGGTTGCAACCACAATAGACGTGACTGGCAATAATGGTGGGCGTTCGAATGGAGTGTATGTTCTTGATCCTGATATGATCGTGATCGGGAGTCTGGATCATCTGGCATCTGGTGAGAAGATCTACTCAGCTCGGTTTATGGGTGATCTGTTATATCTGGTCACCTTCAAAACAATGGACCCGCTCTTTGTTATTGATCTCTCGAATCCTAAAAATCCGGGTATTTTAGGAGAACTTAAGATTCCGGGATACTCTGATTACCTTCATCCATATGATGAAACCCATCTGATAGGAATCGGAAAAGATACCACTCCGAATCAATGGGGAGTCTCTGCAACCGGCATAAAGATTGCATTATTTGATGTATCGAATCTCACAAACCCCCTGGAGGTAGGCCATGTCATTATCGGAGAGAAGGGTTCTGACTCCGAAGTCCTCCATGACCATCGGGCGTTCCTGTTAGATCAGCGTAATAATGTGATGGCCATACCCATTAAGGAGATAACAAATACTCCGACACCGGGAAGTCAGTATAATGGCTCATATATTCCGTCCATCTGGCAGGGAACCTATGTATATGGGATAGATCCGAAGAACGGGTTTACCGAAAAAGGAAAAATAACCAAGGAAACGATAACCATGAATAATTATTATGAGCAGGGCTCTGCGGTTAAACGATCTCTGCTCATGGATTCAATTCTATATACGATATCTCCTCAAAATATTATGGCTACTGATATCAATGATATTTCACGACCGTTAGCAAATATTACGTGGTAATCAGGAGATCTGGGTCTAATCAGGAGAAGTCCTGCTTAGATCCATATCGAATTATAACTTATTTTCGGGAAAATTCGAAATCCTGATCTTATCTCCATTTTTCAACATCCTAACTGCAGAAAAACATATATCAGTTATCCCTGTTTGGTTAGCACTGTTTACAGGGATATGGTCATTTTTTTAGAATCGGTTTTTCTGATGATTGGAGCAATAAAGGAAGTATTAGCATTGCCACAGTAGGTTTTAAATTGAAAAATGATACGATGATCTCATGTATTCTATCTAACCAAATTAAATAATAAGGTACATAATACTCACATATTTTTATATATTATAACATTCGTTTTATGGTTTGTGGTAAAACCATGATCGAAAGACACGACTTTCCGATGTGGGGAGCAATTATATTAGTTGTATTATTAACTTTAACCGCGTTAATTGCGTATGCATACCGTTTTTTTTATTTTGAAAACGCGGGAGGAGCTGAATTTTATCTCTCGATCCTTCTTGTTCTCAGTGTAATCTTGCTTTTGGTATTTCTCACGTTTACTGCTGTTATTTTTAAATATCTCGGCTTGTCTGATCGTTCTCAGTCTCTGGGTCTCCCTGAAGGAAGTATTCGGGCGGTAATTGCATTAAGCCTCATTCTCATTTTTATGACGAGTTCGATCCTCCTGTATGAGGAAGTCGAAAAACATAGTAGTCCTTCAGTGAGTAATTATACCAATATTACGCAAAACCAACTTGATGACATTCCAATTGGAGAGATAGCCTATATTCAACGTTCTGTAGAGCTGAATAATGAAACACTTTTCAATGCAGGGCGAAAAACGGAAAAAGGTAAGGCAGGAGAAGATATTGCAAAACAGATTATCACCACCGTGAGTACTTTGGTTGTTGCGGTAGCTGGTTTCTACTTTGGAAGTAAGGCTATGGGAGGAACCAGCGGGAGCGTTACAGCAGTTCCGGTTATTCGCAGTATTAATCCAACTCAAAGTGTACGAGGGAAAGAGATTGAATTCAAGGTTTTTGGAAGAAATTTTGAATTAGTGAGGGAAGTAAAACTAATTTGCGATTCTATAGAGATATCATGTACTGATGTTACCTCAAATTCTTCATTGATAGTCTGTAAATTGACTATCCCCAACGATCCTATTGGGTATCCCGGAGGTTCAGAAAAAAAATGGGCCGTTGTAGTGAAAAGTTCAGATATTGGAGAAGACACACTTGGTGGTTTATTTACCATCATCGAAG
>NZ_JAJRBM010000127.1 GCF_028679455.1 Methanospirillum sp.
TGGATTATACTTATTTAAACAGTGCTGATCAGGATGGAACTGACACTATCTCATACCGCTACCTGAACAAAAAACTTGAGTCCAGTCTGCCATTTATCGTTCAATCTGCAATTAATCTCGAAGTATCTGACGTAAAGACTGACAACATCAATGCAGGGGGATCTGGCAATATCACTCTCACTCTGAAAAACACAGGGAAAGATCCAGGTAAGAATGCAATAGCATACCTGAATGGAAGTATGGAATCTCCCATAGTACCGGTATCAAATGGCGTGTATATTGGAAATTTTGCTCCGGGAAGCACAGCAACAGTGACGTATAAGGTAAGTGTATCTGAAGATGCCCATCCACAGGAATACCCCATTATGGTAGGAGTTGTGTATGACAACACCGATGGAAAAACCCTGCTTTCACCGTTTAAGAGAGTGGGAGTTCTTGTAGGATCTAAAGTTCACTTTACAATTACCAGTGCTGCTCCAAAAATCAATCCGGGCAATAAAAACCCAGTAGAAGTCACGTATAAAAACGATGGATCTGTCACCGTGTATAGTGCAGAAGCTCGAATCAGTGCTGTTGATCCCTTTTCCAGTAGTGATGATCTTGCGTACCTTGGTGATTTAAAGCCTGGAGAAAGCGCTAAAGCACGGTTTGGTCTGACATTAAGTAGCAATGCAGATACCAAGGTGTATGGACTTGATTCGGAAGTGAAGTATCGAGACTCACTTGATGACAGTCATGTATCTGACACGGTAAAAGTTCCAATTGATGTTGTTAAACTTGAAGGTCCTCTAGCACTCTTGTCAAACCCGGTTGTAATAGGAGTTTTACTGATCCTCATTCTGGGTGGAGCGTATTCTATCCGTGAAAAACAACAGCAAGGAAAATTAAAGTAAGTGAGGCAGAAATAATGCCTTCACTTTTTTCTCATCTTGCAGATCTCATACTGGCGAAGCCAGGAGCACTCTCAAAAATTATTCTGGTGCTTATGGCCATCTCGCTCTTTGGGATGACCATGGTCTCGATGTCAACAGGAAATGAGAACTATCTACAACCTACTTCTACCGAGGGAATTCTTGATAACCATTATTCAGATACATTTAAAAAAGATTCATTAATTATTCTAATTGAATCTGGAGATTCTACAAGCCCGTCTCTTTTGAAGTATATCGACACGATAGAGAAACCGATCTCAAATCTTCAGTACATATCATCTGTATCCAGTATTGTGGATATTGTTAAATCTCTGAATAATCAGATGATTCCTACCTCATCCGGAGAGATGAATATAGTACTTGAGAAGGTTCCTGAGTCAGCCATTAAATCATATGCACCAACCGGGATGCTAACGATGGTTCCTGTAAACCTGGAGTCAGGGTTATCACTCGATAAACGAAAAACTGCATTAAAAAACCTTCAGAATTTTATTGATAGTACTGATCTTCCCCCTGGAGTTTCCATAACAATTACCGGTACTGCAGCATTTAAGCAAGAGATGGAGGTCGAGATGGGCAAATCACTTGGTGTTCTTATTTCGGCAGCCATGGTACTCATGGTCATTGTATTGGGACTCCTCTTTGGATATGTAAACCATCGATTCTTACCTGTTGTGATTGTTGCATTCGGTTTAATTTTTACATTTGGGTTTGTTGGTTTGGCTGGTATGCAAATCAGTATGGCTGTGATATCAGCGTTCCCTGTAATTATCGGATTAGGAATTGATTACGCGATTCAATTTCACTCGCGTCTAGAAGAAGAAGCAAGAGATCATCCCCTTCCTGACGCAATTAAAACTACTGTGACAAAAACCGGACCTGCTGTATTATATGCCATGTTAGCTACCTGCATGGGATTTATTGCGATGTTTCTCTCCCCGGTCCCCATGATGCAGGGATTTGGACTGGTCAGCATCATCGGGGTGATCACCTGTTATATTACTTCATTAATTGGCATACCTCTGATTGCAACGCTGATAAATTACAAACCAAAAGGTCATGGTGCATCGAAATTTGCCACGGTCGTTGATACATCACTCTCAAATATGGCAGTATTTATAGCAAAACGGTCAGTGCCCATTCTGCTCATAACTCTGCTATTCGCAATTATAGGATTGCAGTTAGATCCCATGATTCCGGTGGACACCAATGAAAAAGCATTTGTTCCACCAGATATGCCTGCAAAAGCTACACTTGATAAAGTGACACGCACCATTGGTTCAACCGATTCAGTACCTATTATGATCCGTGGATCAGATGTTGTGACCATAAAGGCATTGGAATGGATGCAGGAGTTTATAGATTTTGAACTGAAAACAAAAACCAAAATCACCCGTTCCTCAAGTATACTAGACTATCTCCAGGCATACAATAACGGGGTCCTGCCAAAAACTCAAAGTGAACTGGATCAGGTTCTGGGAAAAATTCCTGAAAATATCAAGGAGACATACTTACGAGGAAATAATGAAGCGTTATTTGAATTTAACACTGTTAAGATAGAGACAAAAACAAAGAGCGATCTCAAGAA
>NZ_JAJRBM010000128.1 GCF_028679455.1 Methanospirillum sp.
TATCAATAATCGATAGAGATCTGACTACGTTACATTCGTATATGTCCTGACATTGCTGTGAATATCCGGATTCAGTTCATATCCTATCTTCAAATAGGCACTCAATATACTTAATGACCCTTCATTTGAGATTTTAAAATTTAGAGGCTTAATTAGATAGAATCTAGATAAACAGCCCCTTCACCAATCCGGTTTGAGTTGACATCAATTCTGAACCACCCATCTTCACCCCACTCAGTTCCTGCACTGTTCTTGCCAATGAAGTAATCCTCACCATCTTCACTGCCCCATCCGACCAGAACAACGGCATGATTGGTATCTTCATAGGTTGTATCACTGGAGAATATCCCGCCTGAATAATCATCAAAGTCATCATCATCCTGGATACCGACTGCGATAGGTCCTTTGAGATAAATCGCTGCTTTTAGTTCATCAACCGGTGGGACCGAATTCTCATTACCTTCATCTGATGAAGCATTCACATATGCCCATTTATCAGCATGATACCGCTTCATTCCAGCGAGATTCTTACAGGTATCCTGCTGTTCAGTATACGGATAATCTTCCTTTGATACCACACCGACTACACCATCAGGACCGGGCGTGTCAACAAGATACGGCATAGCAGTCTCAAAATCCCCTCCATCACACCCGTCATCATCTGCATCACATGATATCAGATACTGTTCTGAAAGCCCTATTCGAAGGTCTGGATCCTGACTTTTTATCTTCAGATATGACTCCAGAATGCTGATCGCTGCATATGCCCAACAACTGCCACATTCTTCACCCTGATCATGAACCGGTGTTGTCCAGTCACCTTGATTATCTCTCCAGTCAAAAGACACCGGAAGGTCTGCCGGAACCATGATTGGACCTGTAGCAGAAATAACTGTCTGGTTTATGGGGTGTTTCTGAAGGCTGTCAAATTTTTTCTTTTGTTCATCGGTCAGATTAGAGAGAGATGTAACCCCTGGTTTCCATGTTGTCTTTGGGGTCGGCAGATTTTGAGATTCAACATGAACCTCTGACGCAGAGGATTCAAAGCCTCTGGAATCAACCGCCTGATCGTTGTCTGTCTCTTCAATATTAACTCCCTGACCTGGACAAGGAATACTAACCAGCCATCCCATTACCAAAATGATAATGACTATGACCATACGAGAACCTGCCGTGTAACTCATATGAGACCATAGATATTTGGTATATTTATCTCTACCTAGTCGGGTTATCCTCGTTAATCGGGGGATTTCTAAAAAATATCCCGAAAATAATAAATGGAAGAAATGAGGTGATATCAGTATACTCAAGATCTGCCGTGATCCAGGCTACCCCGATTATTGCAACAGCAACTGGTACCAGGCATTTATTGAAGAGGAATCTGGCATCTGCTTTTGTTAATTCAGGTGTAAGCAATTCGGGCTTTGATGTTGCATAATGCCATAAATAAACCAGGATTACACCTAACATGAGAATATTGAACTGGAAAAAATAATCTGCAAAAGTAAAATTATCTGCGAGATTGCTAAACTGTGAGGAGAATGGAATCAGAACGATGGCCATCAAAGCCAGCATATGCACATGGATAAAATGGTAATCATACGTCTTCATCCGGTGAAACATCTGGTAAAAAAGCATCCAGAACATTGCAAGAAGGATAAATACTCCTATAAAATCGAGAATTGAGGATAATGTATTATTAAAAAACTGATCTACGGTAATGGATACAGCTTTTTCATACTGGTCAGGAGTTACAATGTCCTTGGCAAGCAAGGTCATGGTAAACCCGAATACCCCGTTTGTGATACGTTCAAGGTTTACCTTTGTTATTGGTTCATACACCACCATGAGAGATCCACCAGGATTTCATAGGACGTGGGGATGGATATATTCATCCGAACAAATAGAATGGAATGGTATGAGATAATGAATAGTCCTGAAAAACCTGCCATATTTATGGATTGGAAAATTCGGTAGTGACCTTGAATATAACTGAAGATAAAAAATCTTCAAATTTTTCTCCAATCATATGTTTCTGATCCAAATTATCGAAGTAAATCCATCTAACGGTTGAAAATTCATCTTCAGTTATCAATCAGGTCACTACCCAAAATTCCATGAGAAGACCATTCGATGATTATTTGCTTTATATTTCATATATCAGATATTTACCCTCATACTCTCATACGGTTTTCGAACTGATTTAGTCCAACGAATACCGAAACGATCATCCGGGTTATAAATGAATAATTTTATATTAATCACGCAATGATATACCTATTATATATCTCTCATGGATCGGTATCATGAAGATGGGGAAAAGGATGGGCGTAATGAACGGAATGAATTGGCAGGAAATCAATCAGATTTCACCGATAAGTAGGCGAGGGGAACATGTCAGGTATGAAAACTGTATACCAATATGTACGTCAATGACCGGAGGTGTCTGATGTACTTGAGGCCTGATTTTGTACCAAAACTATGTCTCTATCTGTTATTTCTCTCCGCAGCAGGAATGGCTGCCTGTGTAGCAGATTCAAACATCAGTATATCCGGACCTGATGCGATTGATCTGAACTCATCCCTGCTCTCCTTTCCCAGATTAGACAATCTATCAATTCCTGCACCACCGGTCCAGATCAATGATCTCCGGAAGACAGATTCAGGAGCAGAAAACAACAATCAGATCGTTTCTACCCTGGCAGTTATTGATACCGGAATGAACACGATGGGAAATGCAGTTCTTGTTCCTATCACGCCGACTCCTGAAGGAAGCGGGTATTCCTATTATAATACCACTGGGACTGACCCAGGTTACCTGATTTATGCCTCCGGAACCTATACACTCCTGAATGGATTTTCAACCGAAAACAGTTCTGCACTTCGAATTGTGGCATCTGATGTGGTTCTTGACGGAAATGCACAGACAATACTCGGTAACTCAAGGAATGTAGGTATTACCATCAACTCCGGAAAGACAAATACCACGGTCCGGAAATTCGTCGGAATCAGAGGATTTTATAAGGGTATTGATTCCTTCGGGGATCAGGTTTCTCTCACCAATAATTCACTATCTGACAATTACTATGGCGGTATCAGGGCGAGCGGTTCAGATTTCTCTATGAGTCGAAATGTCTTGTTTAACAATACCGATTTTGGTGTTTTCATGGAGGGTACTGGTGCAACGCTGACCGAAAATAGTATTCACGATAATGAGGAATTTGGATTATATTTGTATTCCGGTAACATAACCCTTGACAAAAATGTAATCACCAGAAATGGGGATGGAATTATTTGCGAAGGAAATAATCCGGTCATACATGGAAATATCGCTGAACATAATGATTACATTGGCATCGGGGTAGATGGTAACGGAGCCATTATTACAGACAATGTCATCAGGCAGAACAACAACAACCTATTGTCCTACGGATCAAATACAACAATCGTACACAATGAGGTTTCATCATCGACTACTAGTTATGGACTTGGTATTTATTCAGTTGCAGATAATGCGACAATTTTAGAAAATACAGTGAGTAATAACGGATATGGTATTGCAGTTGGTGGTGACAACTGTATGGTAACAAACAACTGGGCCTACACAAACAATATTTTTGGGATCAATGTTGATGGAACAAATGGAACTATCTCTAAAAATATTATCCGCGATACGACACAGGTGGGTATGGTTGGTTTGGGAAATAATTTTACGATACTTGATAACATAGTAACGAAGGCAACTATTGGTGCAGATATTACGGATATCTATAATAATTATACCATTATTGGAAATCAATTTACGAATACAAGCCAGTATGGAATTTTTATTGAGAATTCAAGAAGAGGAACCGGAGAGGGAGTGATCTACAATAACTTCTTTGGAAGCCAGACAAACGTCGGTGGATTTGGTAACTTCAGTAATTACAGTTACATCTGGACAAACCCGGCCGGTCCACAGCGTGGAACAAACGTTGTCGGAGGTCCGATTATTGCCGGTAACTACTGGAGCAACCCGACCGAAACCGGATGGTCTGATCAGCAGACTCCAAATGTTTCGGGATATACCACCACTCCATACGAAGTAGTATCTGAAATGTACGATACAGCTCCGCTGGTTCCATAAAAGTCAGTAACCATCAATGCCACTGCAAATGACTGGAGTAATATCGTCCCACGAGGGAACAGTTCCTACCAGTCGTACACGAACCAGACATTTATCACGCAGGCAAAGCCCGGAGCATTCCTTACTGATGTACTGGTGGATTCGGTATCAAAGGGAAACGTAACAAACTGGACCTTTACCCAGCTGTCTGAAGATCACAAGATCCAGGCTCTTGGAGATCCAATACCTGGCCAAGTTCATGCGATCTTCAATGCTTCCCCACGGTGGGGAGAGATGCCGCTGACCGTCTCCTTCTCATCAAAGCAGTCGCTTGGCTCACCGAATTCATGGTACTGGCAGTTTGGAGACGGAACAACCAATACCACTCAGAATCCGGTTCACACATACGAAACTCCGGGAACATACACGGTGACCTTGCGGGCCACAAATGGAATGACCGGCGGGTATGCCTTGTGGAACAACTACATCACAGTTGCCAACGGCCCTGTTCCCGAACCGACCCGGACACCAGTGCCGGGAACGATCATGGCCCAGTTCTCTGCATATCCGGCATCAGGAAATGCACCGCTCACTGTTGACTTCAGGGATTTGAGTGCGGGCAACCCGGTTTCATGGAACTGGGACTTCGGCGATGGAACACAATCAAAGATGCAGAATTCGTCACATATCTACACCACCGCAGGTTCCTATCCGGTTACCTTGTCTGTAACAAATGCGAACTATGGCGGGAGCCTGAATATTCCACATGCAGTTACGGTAACTTAATCGGGTAATCCGGAAAATCTCTTTTATTAATCTACTTTTTCATTCTAATGATCTAATTTATTTGCATTGAAACGGCCTTTCCTGTTATAAAAGCATAATTTTATATTATTCACGCAATGATATACACTTACTATATCTCTTATGGATCTGTTTCATGAAATATGGAAGAGATGGGTGTAATGACGGGGATATATTGGCATGAAATTAACCAAATTTCACCGATAGGTAACTATGTGGAGCAGATTATGCATAAACGATGCAATCAAAAGAGTAAATTGATGACCGAAGGTGCCTGATGACCATACAA